>NZ_JBHUXV010000120.1:0-27726 GCF_042669125.1 Streptomyces sp. NPDC057253
GCCGTGGACGTGCCCGTCTGTCAGAGCCGGGTGTCCAGGAGCCTGCGCAAGGGGGGTGAGAGTTCGTGCACGGGGGCTCCGGCGGCCTGGGACCTGGTCAGCTCGTCGAGGTAACGCAGGGCCTCGCCGGACAGCTTCCGCCGGCGTCGGCCGAGGCGGTGGCCGGCGAGCCAGGTCCAGATGCCGAGGGCGATGAGCAGGATCGACGCGTACGCCGCGGGCAGGTCCTTGACGACCGCGTAGCCCACGCCGACGGCTCCGGCGACGATCAGGATCCAGCCCGCCTCGTCGTGCCAGCCGCCCTGCTCGGCGATCCGCTCGTACTCCTCGACCTCGGCCGGCTTGGGCGGCGGGGCCGCGGGGCTGGGTCGTACGCCGGTCGCGGGGCCGGCGGCCGGTGCGGGGTGCGACGGCAGCGGGGCCATGTCCAGTGCCGCGCCGCCCCGGCCGGTCAGCCAGGCCGGCACGAACGACACGGGGGCACCGTGCGCGCGCGCCGCCGCGAGGACGTGGCGGTACCCCTCCAGGAAGGGGTGGCGGAGCCTGCGTCTGCCCTGGAGGTTGACCTGGACGAAGGCGGCGAGGGCCAGAAGAAGCACCGCGGCCGGGGGCGCGACCGCGACGACCTTGTTCTCCGGGCTGCCGGAGGCGGCCCACACAAGCCAGACGATCCCGACGGCGGTCGCCAGGGAGCCCACCCACACGAGCGGACCGCGCGCGACCCGCCGCAGGGAGGACTCGTGCTCGGCGAGAATCCGCCCGACCGTCTCGTCGTCGAAGTAGTCGTAGCCGTAGGTGCGCCCGAACTCCCTCACGGCGGCGGCGAGTCGGGGGTCCGCGGACAACGAGTGGGCACTGATCGGCAGAAGGGTGCCGGTGGTGTCCTGCATGCCGTAGCCGCCTCCCCTATCCGAACACCGAGTCGCCCGGCCCGCGCACGATGCGGGTGCAGGGGGCGACGACCTCGACGACAAGCCGCTGCCGCCCGTGGATCACCGTGACGTTGACACGGTGTCCGGCGCCGCTGTCCGCAACCAGGGACACGCTATCCCCCGGTGTGCCCGCCAGTTTGAGCCAGCCCTGGCTCTGGAAGCCGGTGTCCAACCGGCCTACCGCGGCGGCGAGTTGCTCGTCCGCCACACCGTCGATCTGCCAGAGGTGGCGGGCCGTGCACACCGTCGTCAGGCCCTTGGACCAGCAGTCGGCGCAGGTCACCGAGGACACGGTGTTGCCCTCGTCCATCCGGCCGCGCACACCGAGACCGTCCAGGACCCGGCTGGAGAGGGAGTAGAGCTCCTGGACCACGGCCGGATCGGGCGCCACGTCCGGAACCGGCTGGGCCATCGAGAGGGCGGCCTCCATCTCGGCCTGCTCCTCCGTCGCCCAGTCCAGTGTCCGCACGATGGTCGCGAAGAGCTCCGAGTAGAAGTCCCAGTCCTCCATGCAGGGCGTGGAGAGCTCGAAAGCGAGCAGGTCCGCGTTGTTGGGCAGCGGGATGTAGACCTGGATCTGGCCGCGCGGCACCTCCAGGGGCTCCCCGGTGGGCGAGGCCTCGGCGGTGAGCGTGAAGGGGGCCTGCCCTATCCGCACGACGGCCTCGGAGTCACCCTTGCCGGAGGGCAGGGTGCTGATCCGGACGTCGTCGTCGGGGTAGGCCCGCCGAAGGCCCGTGAGGGCCTCCGACAGGACGTCCGCGGCGGTGATGTCGTGCAGCGGCATGCGGTACACGGCGACGGTGGCGGTGCTGGGGCGGCCGTCGAAGTCCAGGTTGCAGAAGCCCGCGTACACGGCTCCTGCGTTCCGCAGGTCGTCGATGATGCTCGCGTAGGTGACGAACATCCGGAACCGGTCCTGGTCCGTGCCGCCCGGCATGACCTTGTGGACGGTCTCGTAGAGCTGCTCGGCCGCCTCGTCGGCGTCGTCGGTGCTCAGCGGGAGCTCGTGGAAGAATGGCGGGACCACCCAGCCGACGTGCAGCGCGAACGGCTCCGTGGCCGGAGCGGCGGTGGTGAGTTCGCTCATGGTGCTCAGGCCGCCAGGGTCTGGTGGAACTTGTCACCCGAAGCGGGCCAGGGCATCGTCGTGACCTGCGGTGCGGGCTGCGGCTGACCGGTCGCCGGGGCCGGCTGGGTGGAGACCGCGGGCGCGCTGCCGCCCTCGTGGCCGCCGGAGATCAGGTGGCCGATGCCGAAGCCGGTGGAGAAGCCCTTGACGCCGCCGGTGATGAGCGACGGGTCGACGGCCTTGCCGAACTTGCCGAGGCCCCAGTTGATCATCTTGGTGCTCATGGGGTTCTTGATCTGGTTCATCATGACCTTGGCGCCGGACGCGAGCGCCCCCGCTTCACGGGCCCCGGTGAACAGCGCCTTGCCGCCGGAGATGAGCGCCTTGCCGGCGCCGCCGACACCGGGGATCACACCGAGCGCGTCGAGGCCGACCTTCCACATCGGCGCGCCACCCATCCAGTGACCGGCCATCGCCGCGCCGGCGAACGCGACCGAGCCCGCGCCCAGGATGGCCGAGGCGACCTGACCGCCGATCGGGATGACGTTGACGACGATGGCGGCGGCTGCGAGCGCGGCGGAGATCGTGGAGAACAGGTCCGCGTTGTCGATCAGGAAGTTCTTGAAGCCGTCCCAGGCGCCCTTCAGACCATCCGTGATCTTGTCCCAGACGCTGATGTCCGGCGGCCGGTTGTTCGCGGCCTCCCGAATGGCGTTCTCGGCCTTGGCGGCCTGCTCCTCCCAGTACTTGCGCAGCGCCTCGGCGTCCTGGATGAGGAGCTTGAGGTCGGTCGCGGCGTCCTGGGCCGCCCGGGAGGCGGAGTCGGCCTCCTCCGAGAGGGCCTTGGCCTGCTGCTCGGTGAGCTGCTGGAACTGGGCACCCTCGATCTTGACGTTGACCCGGTCGACGTCGGCGTTCTTCTGGTCGAGCCGCTTGCGGGCCTCGACCGCGCGGTCCTCCAGGTTCCTGGCCTGGCGCTGGAGGGTCTCCAGTTCGTCGTGCCAGCCCTTGAGCGCCCTGGAGCAGGCGTTCATCGACTCGTGGCCCTGCTGAAGGTACTTGGGCAGCTCGCCGACCTTCTCCTGGAACTTCTTGGCGGCCTCGCCGTCCCAGATGCCGTCCGTCTTCCCGATGCCGACGAGCATCTCGCGCATCTCGTCGAGCTCGTCGCCGACCGTCTTGACGTCGTACGCCAGCGACTCGATCGTGTGCAGGTCGCCCTTGGCCGGGTTGAACGTCAGTCCGGGCCAGTTGGGATCGTCGAACATCCCCATCGTCTTCTCCCCGTTGTATGCGTGTGCGTGGTGTCTCAGCCGCCTGCGCGGGCTGTCTCAGCCGCGTGCGCGGGCTGTCTCAGCGGTGGTGCGGGCTACTTCTGGCTGAAGCCCTTCTGCAAATCCTGGTCGGTCGACCGGTACGCCTCGAGCGTCTTCTGGAGCCCCTCGTGCAGCTGCTTGGCGCCGTCGGCGATCCGCTTGATGCCGTCGCCCCAGTCGTCCTGGAAGTCGTCACAGGCGTTGTCGAGGCCGTCCGTGCCCAGACCCTTGGGACCGACCTTGTTCAGCCGCTCCTGGGCGCCGCGCATGCGGTCGTCGACCTGGTCCAGCCTGTTGATCAGGGTCTTCATACGATCGACATCGATCTGGAAGTCCGCCATCGCCGTGCCTCCCCGTTACGTGATCAGTGATCGCCGGTCAGACTATCGGAGCAGCAACTTCCGGCCTACCCAGCGAAGTTCGCTGTCGCCAATTTGTGGCATGCGCATGCTACGCACGGTCCCATACGTGCAACACGGCCTGCGCATAGGCCAGCCGGTGGTCCAACCGGGGTGCGGCGAGACGGTACTTGCGGCCCGTCTGGTACTCGATGGCCGGCTCGGGCCCGTCGGCCGACCGCCACCGCGTCCAGGTCGGCGGCTCCAGCTCCCAGGCGGATTCCTTCTTCGCCTCGCCCTTCTCGCCGAGCAGCAGCCAGAGCGCTCCCTGCGCCGACATGACCGCCCAGCACACGAAGTAGAGGGGGGAGATCAGGACGAACACCGTCCACGCCTTGCTGGTCCCCACCTCGCCGACCAGCGGATCGCCCCCCTGGGCGGGCTGGACGCTCCACCGCACACGCCGCGGCCACGGCAGGATCCGGCCACCGCGCCGGGTGATCCGGCCGAGCGGGACGCCGTCACCGCCCTGGACCTCGTACACGCCGTCACCGATGGGCCGTACGGAGCTGAGTGGTTCGCCGTTCGGGGCGGTCACGGTGAACGCGGGGCGTGCCTGGCGGCCGCCCTTGGAAGCGTTCTGAGGCACGTGGACGTACGCCATTGGTTCGCCGTTCGTGCCGGGGCCGGCCTGCTGGACGGTGGTCGTCGGCTCCCCGGGTGCGACCTTGTCGTATCTGCGCAGTCCCCTGTTGGGGACGTGGATCACGGTCTCCGCAGAAGCAGGCGCCTGGCCGTACGGCCCCGGTTGCTGAGCCTGCGGGGCCCATTCCTGGCTGCTGTGGTTCATGGCCGCCCAACTGTCGGTCCGGTTGACGATGACGGTCGACAGACTCTCAAAAGTGGGTCGGCGATGTCGCGGGGTGGTCGGCGTCGACGGGGCCGTGGCCGACTTGTCCACAAGACCTCCACACCATGCCCCCTCGGGGGGTACGACCCCTGCCGGATCAGCCCTCGGCGCGGCGGGCCTGCCACAGGTCGCGCAGCAGCGCGATCTCCGCCATGTGGTGGATGAGTTCCAGGTTGGAGCCCCACAGCGTGGAGATGTACGGCTCGTCCGGGGCGGAGCTGTAGGGGTACTGGGAGAAGCCGATCGTGTCGAGCTGGTCCTCCGTCACCTCGCCGACGGCCTCCCGCCAGCGGTCGATCAGGGACCAGAACCGCTCCTGAGCGAGGGCGGCGGAAGGGGCGAAGTCGACCAACTGGTGCGGATCCGTGCGGCGTTCGCCGAAGGTCCACTCCCACTCGCCCGCGAAGCACGAGTGCAGGTGCCCGAGTCGCCACGCGATGGTCGTGACCGGGGAGATGTCGGGCTGCACCGGGCCGGTGTGGGCGAGGACCTCCTCGACGCGTTCGACGCTCACGCTCCAGTCCTCGGCGATCTTGGCGACGCTCATGCCGTCGGCGGCCTGCCGGGCGACCTCGGCGTACTCGCCGGAGGGGATGTCCGGGGCGCCCTTGTCGATGACCCACTCGCCGGGACCGTACGCCCGGGGCGTCACCGCCTCGCTCCGGCGCCGGATCGACCAGCAGCCGGGGACCGGCTCCCAGAGGTACTCCTCGTCGCCGAGGCCTTCGAGCCGTATCTGCGCCCGTTCCCTGACGCAGTCGAACTGGTCCAGCAGTACGCCCAGTCGGTCGGTCCGGATGCGTCCGGTCTCCATGTCCGCTCCCCTCGCGGTCGCCCATCCGCGCACGCTCCCGCGGAGGTTAACGGCCGCCCCGCGCAGGGCGCGACGGATTTCCGTGCCCCTCGGTTCCGTTCGGAAAGGTCTGCGCCAACTGGGCCTCAGAACAAGTCATGTGACGCCTGCTCAACTTGTTCTGCCGAATCGATCAAAGTTACGTTGCACTGAGAAACTTTCGAACGGGGGTCCTTGTGGGTGTAGTCCTGCCGAGCGAGCTGGATGCTGCCCTGGACCTGATAGGCATCAGCTGGCCCAACGTCGACGAGGACGACTACCGCGACATGGCCCAGGCCATGCGGGAGTTCGCCGACGACATCGACGACGGTGCCGCGGACGCCCACCAGGCGATCACCGACCTGATCGGCGGCAACGAAGGCCTCGCGATCCAGGCCCTGGAAAGACACTGGGATCTCGTCAAGGGCAAGCACCTGACCAACCTCGCCGAAGCGGGCCGGGTGGCGGCCACCGCGCTGGACGCGGTCGCCGTGCTGATCGAGGGCGCGAAGATCGCCGCGATCGCCCAACTCGGCATCCTCGCCGCGGAGATCGCGGCCGCCATCGCCGCCGCGCCGCTCACCTTCGGCCTGTCCACCCTGGGCGGCATCGCGGGGACGCAGGTCACCCGGATCGCCGTGAAGCGCATCTTCGAGGAGGTGTGCGAGGAGATCGCCGGGCGGATCATGGAGGTCGCCATGGGCCCGGTCTTCCAGGCCATCGGCGCGATGGCGGGCGACCTGGTCGTGCAGATCGGCGGCAACGCCCTCGGCACCCAGAACGGCATCGACCTCGGCCAGACCGCGAAGGCGGGCGAGAAGGGTCTGGGCGAGGGCGTCGACACCCTCAAGTCGGGCGGGATGCAGCTCGCCAGCGCTGGTGGGGGCGGCGGCTCGATGCAGCTGGCCGGTGCCGACGGCGGGTCCGGCGGGTCCAGCTCGGGCGGCGGTGGCGGCGGCGGTCAGTTCAGCATGGACCTCGACTCCTACGAGCGCGCCGGCAACGGACTCAAGGGCGCGGGCGGCAAGATCCGCGACGGGGCCGGCACCAAGCTCTCCCGCGCGAAGTCCTCGCACGGCCGCGCGCGGGGCAAGGACCCCCTCACCAACCTCCTCGACCCCATGGTGGACGAGGTCATGGAGGGCATCACCAAGGGCGTCAAGCGCTCCGCCGACCACCTCGACGAGAGCATGACCGGCGGCCTGAAGCAGATGGCCAAGCGTCACAAGGACAACGACGACGGCATAGCGACGGAACTCCAGGGCCTCACCAAGTCCCCGGCCCGCGACATCCCCGTCTACCACCTCGACGACAAGGGCAAGGTCACCCGGATCACCTCGGCGGGGCACCACGACCTCACCGACGACGACCGCACCCGCCTGACCTCGCTGAACCTCCAGGGGGACACCGTCCCCGAGCGGAAGGCGGGCAACTATCCGCTGCCCAAGGGCAAGAGGGAGAGCAAACCGTCGCAGCAGGTAGCCTTCGGTAGCACTGATCTCTCGCAGGCCACCAGGACGGCCCGCCAGGCCAACGGTGACTACGGAAGGACGTCGAAGGGGAAATTCTCCAGCCGGAACTACGCCGCGGGCCGGTACGGAAAGCCGGGCGACGACGACGAGTTCATCATCGTCGGCCGCAGCAAATGGCCCGCGTCGCATTCGGAACGGCAGGTGGGGATACCGTTCCTCAATGCCGGGACCAAGGACCGGCTGACCGAGCTCTACACCGAACGAGAACCGTGCACGACCGGAAAAGGCGCGCAGAACTGCAGCGCCTGGATGTCGGAGTACCTCCCGAAGGATGTCCGCGTCTCCCATACCGTCGAATACGGCGACACACCGGATTCGAAGCAGAAGGGCAATGACGCGATGGAGAAGTACCTGAACGGCATGAACCCGAAGAAGAGGTAGCAACAGCACATGCCCCCGCTCGTCGACCACGCGATGATGGAGTCGGTCTTTCCCGCCGAGGAGATCGAGACGTGGCAGGAGGAGAAACTCCCCGCCGGGCTCCACGCCTCGGCGCGCAGGGTCCTGACCGAGGTCGGGCTCCCGCACGACCGCAGCTCCTTCTTCCTCCTGGACGGCGCGCTGTTCGAGGGCGAGGACACCCCGGCGGCATTCCGCCGCTGCGCGGAACTGGAGCACTTCTCCGAGTACGAGGACATGCCGGAGGGCTGGGAGAAGTGGCTCGTCATCGGTGAGATCTTCTACGACGTCGTCGTGCTGGATCCCGAGTCCGGCACGGTGTACTGCCTTCCCGACGGCGAGTACCGGGCCCGTCCGCTGAACCGCAGCCTCGATTCCTTCGCCTATTTCACGTATCTCCTCCAGTTGGAGCGCCCGAAGTACGACTACTCGGTGTCCGAGGACGTCGACGATTCCGAGGACGTGGCGATTTCTCTGCGGCAGCGGATGATCGAGGCCGACCCGCTGCCTTTCGAAGGCGTGGAGCCCGCCTGGTCGGAGGATTTCGACTGGGATGACGAGGACGCCCCGCGTCTGCCCCCGTGGGATGCTGTGCTTTCGAACGTGTACGAGTCGATCGACTAGGCGGGATCACCCATGACAGTCCCCGCAGGTGATGTCCGCCGCATCGGTGAGATCGCCCTCCCCCTGTCCGTCGGCCCGTACTTCACGACGGCCGCGTCCGACCCCGTACCGCTGCACGAGTTCGCTCAGTCCGTGGGCCGTACCGTCGTGCTCGACGAGTGCCGGTCGTGGACGCGGCTCGGTTCCGACCGCGGGTTCGAGATCTGTGCCGACCAGGAGGGCGTCGTACGGGCCGTGCTCCTCGACTGGACCGAGGATGCCCGGTTCGTGAACGCGAGCGCGGAGGCCTTCGCGCGGTCGCTCCTCGCGCTGGACCAGGGCCTCGCCGCGATCCTCGGCACCGACGAACCGCAGTCGGCCGCCGCAGCCTACGCGGAGCTGGAGCAGCGGCTGCGGGCCGTCGATCCGCGGGCGTTCGAGGGACGGGAGCACTGGTGGCCCCTCGTCCTCGACGACATCCGGGACACCGCGAGCGCGGAGTGGTTCACCGCTTTCGAGATCGTCGACGGCCAGGGCGAGAAGCAGATCATCACCCAGGCCGGCGACATCGGCGTCCACCCGGAGGAGCGGCTCTGGGCCCGGTTGCGGGCCGCGGGCGTGGAGCCGGAGCAAGTGCTGCGGATCCACACCGAGTTGGAGGCCTGCTTCATGCCGGGGCACTACTGCTCGCTGTGGCTCGGACAGGTCTTCCCCGACGCGCAGCTGACCCACAACTTCCCCTACGGCGAGACGGCCGAGTCCCGCGCCGAGGGCATCCGGCAGCTGCGTGAGGCAGCGACCCAGCAGCCGCAGTAGAGGGGACCAGCACACCATGACCGCGGGTACGACCGTCACGCCGGACATAACCGCCTGGCCGCCGCTCGACGAGGACAAGCGCGTCCCGGGACAGCGGTTGCTCGACTGGGCGGCCGACGGCGAGGGTCCCCGACTGTTGCTGCTGCGAGGTGGCGAGGGCAGCGGCAAGAGCGGTCTGCTCGCCTGGCTTCTGGCCGGGACCATCGGCCGACCGGGGCTCACGGTCCATGCCACCGTGCCGTCCGAGGGGCTGACGACCGAGAGCTTCGCCTGGGAGCTGGGCCGCCAGCTCGGTTACGGCCCCCTCTCCCCCGGCCGCCTGCTCGACCAAGTGGCCGCGGACGAACGGCCGTTGGTGCTGCTCGTACCCGATCTGCACCGGGCGGGAGCGGGCCCCGCGGATCTGCCCTCGGCCGCGCCGGGGACCCTCGTCACCGAGTTGCTGGAGCCCTTGCTGGCCCTTCCCCATCTGCGGGCGGCCGTCGAGGTCGGGACGTCGGAGCTGCTGGCCGCGCACGACGACGCCGAAGTCGTGGACCTGGGTGCGGGTGACGGCGGTGCTGCCGGACAGCCTTCGTACGCCGACCTCGTGGCCGCGGTCCCACGCACCGCCGACGACCGCCCCGACTGGTCCCGGGCACCCGAGCCGGTGCGCCGTCGCATCCTCGACGCGGCCCTGCGCACCGACGACCAAGAGGCCGCCGTCCGCGGCCTGTTGGCCGACCCCGGCTTCCTGGTGCACGGTTCGGCGACCGCGCTCACCGCCGCCCTCGCCGACGAGCGCATCCCCGTCCCCGGACGGCTGCGCGAGGTGTGGCGGCGGGCCGCGCCGGAGCTGACGGCTTATCACACCGACAGTGCCGAACGCGCCGCCCTGCTGCACGCGGCCGCGCTCGGCACGGACCCGGACCTCGCCGAGTACCTGCGACCGCTCGCCGCACAGCACTGGTGGTCCGCGGTGTGGGCCCGGCGGACCCTGCCCGTGACCGCGCTCGCCCTGGTGCCGGGCGAGGAGGGACGGCTGCTGGCCGCGGAGCCGACGGGGCGGCTGGGGGCGTACGACGTGGGGAGCGGGGCGTCGCTCGGCACGCCGGGTGCCTTCAGTGGCTCAGGTGCGTCCGGTGTCTCCGACGGCACCGCGGCCGCATTTGTCCAGCCCGCTGTCGTACGACCGCGCTCCCTCGCCGCTCGTGACGCGCGCTCGGCACTGCTGCTGGACCGGTCCGACGCGCTGCTGCCGCTCGTGACCGAGGACGACCCGACCACCGCCTTCGCGCTCGGGCGGATCGCCGAGCACCATGGGTCGGCCGCGCTCGCCGGGGAGGAGTCGCTGGTCACCGCGCTCGGTGGCGGCGGCGCCCGGAACCCGTACGCGGTCGTGGGCGACCGGGGCGGCATGGTGCACCTGTGGTCCCTGGGCGAGTACCAGGACATGCCGCGCTCCCACCGGGTGCACGAGCAGCCGGTCACGGCCGCCACCTGCGTCGCCACCGCCGACGGGCTGACGCTCACCTTCACGGCCGGGGCGGACGGCTCGGTGCGGCTGTGGGAGACCTCGGCCGAGCCGATGCCGGTCCCGGTGCAGCAGCGGCCGTACCGGGTCACGGCGCTCGCCGCTGCGGACACCCCCGCCGCCGGCCCGGTGCTCGCCGTGGCCTGGAGCGACGGCGAGCTGCATCTGTGGCACGTGTTCTCCGGCCGGGTGCGGGAGCTGCCCTGGCTGCGCGAGTGCGACGCCTTGGCGCTGACTCCCGAGGGGCTGCTGGTCATCGGGGACCGTGAGGGGCTGCACGGCGTGCGGGTGTGGTGGGACGTGCTCTGGGAGCGCTGAGGTGAGTGTCGGCTGGCCGAAGGGGCTGCTGTGTCGGCTAGCCGAAAGGGCTGCTCGTCGCGGTGACCGGCGTCTTCGGTGCGCGGGCCGGCGTCGGGGCCGTGAAGGAGATTCCCGCGGCCACCAGGGTGGCCAGTTCCAGGAACTCCTCCTCCGCCTCGAAGACCTCGGTGGACAGCGACACCACCACCGCCTGCGGGATCCGCGGGAAAGCGAGCTGGAACGTGGCGGTGCGGACGGCCGACGTGCTCTCCCCCGGCACGCCGAACAGCGCTCCGGGGACCGTGACCGCCTGATCGGCCACCACGACCGCGGCGAGCCCCGCCGGCAGCGGGACGACCGCCTTGTGCGTGCCCGGCTGGTCGGGGTGGCCGCGCAGCGCGCTGTGCGGGTAGAGGTGGGGGTCTCCGGCGGGGCGGTCGGTCACGGAGATCTGGCAGATCCCGGTGAGGAGTTGGTCGTCGTCCGTGCGCAGGACGAAGGAGCTGAAGTGGACCAGGCCGTCCTCGACCAGTCTGCCCAGTGCGGCCTCGAATCCCAGGGCGCTCGCGACCAGTTGACCGGTCGTGGCCTCAGGGCAGAGCTCGGCCAGGGCGGTGTAGTGGGCCTCCAGGCGCTCCTCGGGGTCGGCCGAGAGCTCGACCGGCCGGAAGCCCTCCGGCAACGTGTACCAGAGCGGCAGCGGCAGGCCGGGGCCGGCGGTCTCCGGCGCCGGGGCCGTCACAGGGCCCTGGCCACGGCGAAGATCTTCTGGAGGGGTTCGACCGCGAGCCCGCCCGCCATGACGCCGTCGCCCGCGACGGTGGCGTTGGTGGCCGGGGTCGCCCAGTCGTCCGTGTAGGCCGGGTCGAGGGTGATCGCCGTGGGCAGCGCGAGGGCTCCGGTCGCCACGGCCTGGGTGACGTCCGCGGCCATCGCACCGGCGGCCGACGAGGAACCGAGCTTGGCCGCGGCCCACTCGACGGGCCTGGCGATGAGTGGGTTGGACGGATCGGCCGCCTTCGCCGCCCAGTTGAAGGCCTGACCGCCGTCCTTCACGGCCTGCGAGACGGTGGCGCCGGTACGGGCCAGCGTCTCGGCGCCCCGGGCCGCCTCGAACGCGGTCCGGCCACCCTCGATGGCGGCCTTCGTGCCGTCGATGGCAGGCCCCACGCCCGGGACCGCGCCCAGCAGGTCACCGCCGAGGGTGGCCCATTCGCTGAGGTTCTTCGACGTCGGCGGCCACATGTCCTTGCCGCTTTTGACGTACTGATAGGTGTGCTGGGCCGCGGCGGCCAGGCTGAGGCCGATGGCGATGGGTGCGAGGACGGGGCAGAAGATCGCGGCGATGCCGACGACCGTGGCGGCGACGGTCAGGAGGTCACCGCCGTGCTCGTTCCACCAGTCCTTGAACTTCTCCCAGGCGCCGCCCTCGGGGGCGTAGTCGCTCGCGTGTCTGCGGATCGCGTCGGCGTACTCCTGGGCCCGCTCGCCGTGCTGGGTCTCCAACTTCCTCGCGTCGTCGATCAGGTCCTGGAGCCGGCCGCGGGCGCGGTTCAGGGTCCTGGCGGCGCCGTCCAGCCGGTCGTCGGCGGCGTCCAGGCGGGCCTGGGCGTCGTCGAGCCGGGCCTGGTCCGTGAACGTCTGTCCGGCCAGGCGCAGATCCGGGTCGGCACTGGCGGTCCGGTAGTCCCGCTCGGCCTGGTCGGCGTCGCGCCGGGCCTGCTCGGCGTCGGCCTCGTAGTGGTCGGCCCTGACCTTCAGATCGTGCAGGGTGTCGCTCCACCGGGCGAGCTCGCCGCCCGCGGCCTTGAGGGAGTCATGGGCGCGCTGGAGGTAGCCGGGGAGGTCCGTCACCTTCTCGGTGAACGCCTTGGCCGCCTCGCCCGACCACCAAGTGCTCTCCTTGGAGAGGGAGTCGAGCAACTCGTAGGTGGTCTGGAGGGTTTCGGCGGTGTGCAGGAGGTTGTCGGACAGGTTGGTCGCCAGGGTCGGGTGACCCGGGGTGGGGTTCCAGCCGAGGCCGTGCCAGTCGTCGGTCACCGGGGAGCCCTTCCGGTGGGAGCAGCGGTGGGGGTTCCGGTGTGCTGGAACGCGCCCTGGATCTCCTGCTCGGTCTGCTCGTACGCCTTGATGATGGCGGGAAGGGCGTCGTTGAGGACCTTGATGCGTTCCTGCGTCTTGCCGAGCCCGAACTCCCAGCTGTCCTGGAAGTCCTCGCAGGCCTTGTCGAGCACGCGCTTGCCCAGGTCCTTGGGCCCGGTGTCCTTCATCCGGCGCATCGCCTCGTCGAGTTGGGACTGGCTGTCCTCGAGTTTCTTCTTCAGCTTGCGCAGTTCGTCGAGACTGACCTTGAAATCGGCCATGTTCCTTCCCCCGTGCTTCAGTTCAGTGCGTGGGCCGAAGAAGACCCGGCGCTTCAGTCGGAGACCTTTCGCAGGAACAGCCACATCCCCTTGGTGCCGTGGGTCTGCCGGGTGAATCCCTCTTCCCCGGCGATGACTTCGGCCTCACCGACGGAAATCCCCGGGTACCGGGCCGGGTTGACCCGGATGTGCCCCCGGACGTTCGGGGCGCCGCCGCGGATCTCCCCGCGCAGCTCCTCGCGCAGCTGTCCGGCCGGGACCTGCCTGCGCTTACGCCGGGACCCCCACGCGATCAGGAGGTTCACGACAACCAACGCGGCCAGGGCGGCGCCGATCCACCCGAGGGCGACCGGGCTGAGGACACCGCCGGGCGGCGCCGCGAGCGGAACACCGGCCATGTGCATCGCGGGGAGACCTCCGGGTGCCGACGGCGACTGCAACTGAGGGCCCGCACCCTAGCGAGTGCGGGTAAGGATTCGGCCAGGTGAGAAGGGCGGGCCCGCTGCGCCGACATGTCCGTTCCGTCGCCGTACCGCCGTTGTTGCACCGCGCGACACCATGACCTCCTCACGCGCGTTCACACCTTCACCCCGATAGGCCCACGTCACACCCATCGGTCTTTTCCGTATGGATCACCATCTTTTTCCGCCGGGATGAGGAAGGGGGCGAGGGCGTGAACCGGACGGGATGCGACTCACGGGGAGAGCGAGTTCATGTCGTGCCCTCCGCCGAGAAGAGCAAGGAGCTGCTGGCCTCGTACGACCTCGACAGCGGCAAGGGCCCTGGTGACCCTGCCGACGTCCGGCTGACGTCGGTGGAGCGACGTCACGCGAAGGGAGTACGGAGCGCCCGGAGCCACTGTTCGCCGTGATTGAATCACCCAAATGATCAACGGTACTTCCGGCAGCGGCCACCCCCACGACCTGCCTGCTGCAGCCAGCGCCGTCTTGCAACAGAAGGCTTCACCCGACGAGTTGCTGGCGGCCTGGTTGAGCGCCACCGTGTACTGCGCCCGCCCGGACCGACCCGGTCTGTACGTCGCCGACACTGATGACGGTCAAGTGGTGGGCGTATGCACGTCGTTGGAGGAACTGGCGCGGTTCGCCGGCGAGTGCGACTGGTTCTCCACGACCGGAGCGGACCTTCTGGCGCAGCTGCCGCCCGGGGTGGACATCGTCCTCGACCCGTCGGGACTCCGCCCTCTGCGGATCAGCCCCGCCGCTCTGAAGGTCAGACAGGGACTGCGGCTCAACCACCAGGGTGATAAGGGGGGTTGGTGACACATGGTGAACACGAGCCCCGGACAGTTCTCCGTCGAAGTGGCCTACCTGCACTCCCTCATCCGGCCCCTGCGCGAGTCGATGAGCGCCGGGCGCCAGGTGAGCAAGCACCCCGAGCACCTGACGGAGCATCTGGAAAACACCGGATCGGACAAGTTCGCCGAGGCCGCCGCGCACTTCATCTCGTCCTGGGGTTACGGCATGGGCCGGTTGGTCAAGGACGCCGACCTCATCGCCGACAAGCTCCAGGAGACGGCGGACGGTTACACCGGCACCGACGACCAGGTCGCCGGCTCCATGAAGGCGGCCGCCGGCAGTGGCAGCGAAAGCCCAGGGCCGGTGACGTCCTGGGCCGAGGAGCACATCATCAAGCCCTCCGGTCTGGACACCTTCTCCGACAACGTCGAGGACACGTGGAAGTCGGTCTTCGGATGAGCGGGAGCATCCCGGCCGGCGCCACCGTCACGGATCTGGTCCCCGGCGCTCCCGAGGAGCTGGACGATCTGGCCGCCAAACTGTCCCAGTACGGCAAGGCGTTCGACGAGTCCGCCCGCCGGCTGCGGGGTCTGGACACCTCCGGTTGGTCCGGGGACGCGGCCGAGGGTTTCCGCACCACTGTGGGCAGGCTCCCGGACGGTCTGGAGAAGGCCCGGGACGCGTTCTCCGCCGCCTGTCGTGCGGTGGACACCTACGCCGACGCCCTGCGCCGGGCGCAGAAGGAAGCCTCGGCCGTCATCGAGGACGCGGCCGAGGCTCGACTGGCCTCACGCAAGCACGCCTACGCCGTCGAGGACTACGAGCAGGCACGAGCGGTCGGCGACAGCACGGCGATCGAGCCACCGGGGGCTGATCCGGGTGCGGCGGCCATGTCCGCCGCGTCCGCCCGCCTGGCGCAGGCCCGGGCAAGGGTCGAGGAGGCCGCGGACCGGGCGGCCCGCACCCTGCGCGACGCCGCGGAGGCCGCGCCGGACGAACCCAGGGTCCTGGACCGGTTCATGGGCTGGGGGAAGAGTTTCGCCGACGGCTTCGGGGAAGCCGGCCTCGACCTGCTCACCATGGGCGTCAAGACCGACCCCTTCTACGCCCTGGTGAATCCCGCCGGCTTTCTGAAGCAGACCACCACCACGCTCGACGGGCTGGTCTGGGGCGCTCAGAACCCCAAGGAGTTCGTGAAGGCGGCCACGGACTGGGAAACCTGGAGGTCCGATCCGGCGCGAGCCCTCGGGCACCTCGGTCCCGACGCCGTGGTCGAGCTCCTCACCGGCGGGGTGGGCGGGCTCGCCACCAAGGCGTCCACCGCGGCGCGACGCAGTACACACGCCCTGGAGGAGGGGGCCGAGGCGGCCCAGCACGCGGCGGGCGCGGCCCGGCACCTGGACGATGCCGTGGCGGCGGCCAGGAGGCTCGACCCGGACGACCCGCGGAGCCTGCCGGCCGCCGCCGACAGGAACGTCGACGTCGACGGCATCAGGAATCCGGCGTGGCGCACCGATCACGAACCGTTGTGGCGCAACGACGACCGCCATCCCTCCGAGATCTTCGAAGACGGCTTCCACCCCCGCGACACGTCCAACACGGACCTGCACGGCTATGTGGAGGGCAATCACCCGTCGGCCTTCGTGGGCACGACCAGGGACGCCGACGCCAACTGGCTCAAGAACTACCGGTACGAGATCGACGCTCCCGGTGGCGTCGACGTCAACAGGACCCTGCCGAACAACAAATACGCCGAGACCGACCAGGAGATCGCCTTCCCCGGCGGTATCGACCGCCGGCACATCAAGGGAGCCTGGGAGATCCACCCCGACGGCTCAAAGGGAGAATGGATGGCGAACCCCCACTACGAACCCCCGAGACCGAAGCCCCCGCCCGCCTCTTCCCTGCCCCCTGGATGGACCCGATGAGTGGCCTGGTTCCCCGCCGGTTCGATGTGCTCGCCCACCGCGGAGGCGAGCAGGCCCCCGTGGTGCTGCGCTGGGAGGGAGGGGAGTACGACTACACCGTGATCGCCGACGGTCCGTGGGGCCAGGTGACCGGCCGCGGAACCGACAGCTTCGAGGCGCTGCTGCGCGTCCGCGAGCAGATCGAACCCGCCGGCTGGCTTCTCGGTGTCAACGGTGCCCGTCGCGACACCTGGCCCTCCGGGATGTGCCGCGGCATGGGCGGCTTCCTCGTCTACCGCCTCACTCTCAACAAACGCCTCAGCGGCGCGGACCGCGTCCAGACCTTCCACGAGGCGCCCAGGGAAACCCTGGCCACCATCGACGAGCAGATCCGCTTCGAACAGCAATGGAGCGCGACCCCGTGACGACACCTCCCTCCGTCCCCCCGGTGACCGACGCCCTCCGCGCCCAGGCCGCCCGGCAACGCGGCGGCTACGTCTACGCGATCGACCCGTACTTCGACGCCGACGGCGCTGTCCCGCCGTACGGCATCGTCGGTGGCTGGTCCGTCGACGAAGAGGGCCGGCTTGTCACCTTCAGCCACAACCCGAACTACCGGCCCTCCCCCGTGGCGCTGGAGTTCCCCACTCCCCCGACCCGCCTGGACGCCGCCATGCAGCAGGCCGTGACCGGCTATGCGGGCGAGGCGGAACTGCTCGCCGCCTTCCGCGAGGCCACGCTCATGCTCTTCGCCCAGGAGCGACAGCAGGGGCTGTACACGGTCACCGAGAACGACGGCAGCCGCTACGTCCCCGCCTTCACCCACCCCAGCCACGCACCCGACTCCTGGCCCCAGTGGCACCACACCCCGGGCCATCGACTCGCGGCCGCGGGCATCCCGGTACGCCTCAATCCGGGGCATCGCCTCAGCCTGACGATTCCGGCGGAGGCACTACGCCAACTCGTCAACGGCTGACGGCGGCTCGTCGGCGACGGCTCGCCAGGAGCCCCACATCGCTCTCAGCCACCCGAAGTGCTCGGGGAGACCGCTCCTGATGCCGCCGACGGAGACGCCGAGCACTTGAAGACGTCGTCACCGAGGTAGTTCGTGGCGGAGGTCAGGGCAGAGACGAAGGCCTTGGTCAGCGCGTCGTCGAGGGTCCGCGCCGGGGGCGGCTCCTTCACCTCGATCTCGAGCAAGGCGTGATCGCTCGTCTTCTCTCCTGGGATGGCACAGGGCAGCGCCAGCCAGGCCCGGTTCTGGTTCACGTATCCCTTGGCGACCCGCACCTTGGTCGTCTCCAGGTATCCGGTGGCCGAACCGACCTTGAAGGTCTTGACGGTGCCGGGGCCCGGGGACTTGTAGCGGTCGAGGTTGTCGATGCTGTCGGAGTGAAAGAGGTAGTCGATATTTACCGCGTGTTTCTTTCCGTACAGGGAGCAGGATCCGGCGGCGGTCCACCCGGTGGGCGAGAACTTTCTGACGTCCTCCTCGACGACACCACCGTCACCGGCGAGCGTCTGGAACGCGTCTCCGTCGAGCTTGCCCCCGCACACCGGTTTGCTCTCGTCCTTGGTCTGTTCGCCCGAACTGGTGCAACCTGCCGCAGCCACCATCGCGACGGCGAACGCGATCAGGTGTCCAGTTCTCCGAGAGGCGCGTGACAACACAGCGATCACCGTCCGTTCACTGAGGAGTTCCAGGTGGCGCCCGCCGCGTGCCCCGACTTCGCGGCCTGCTCCACGGAGCCGGCCAGCACATTGAGGTTTTCGTCCGTCATCTGTCGACCCGAGTGCTCGACGGCCTCCCTCACCGATTCGGCACTGGACTTGCCGACCGCGGCCCAGCCTTCGGCGTACTTGGTCGCCGCTTCCCGCTTCGCCTCGTCCGTGGTGTCCTTCTGAACCTGTTCCACCACCATTGCCTGGATGTCCTCGACGGCCCAGCCGGCGATGGTCCCCACAATCGGTGCGGCGGTACCCGTCGCCGCGCCGACCGCCATGCCGAGGCCACGTCCAGCCCATTTGTCACCAGTGGCCACGGCGTCGTTGAAGTCCTTGTCAGAAGCGGAGTGCTCTTCGAAGATCGCCTGGTCACGTGAGTCGCTGAGAATCCCCGCCACGACGCCTCCGGGATAGGCGACGTTTTCCATCGCGGCATTCAGGTCCGACGAGCCGCCCTTGGCCACCTCCTGCATCCAGATGGCCGTGTTCGCCTGGGATGCCTCGGTGATCGCGACATAGGCGTCGGGATCCCGCCCGACCGTCGAAATGAACGGCTCCAGCGTGCCCATGTCCAGGTGAGCATCCGCCCCGAAGGGCTTGATCGTGCCCTGTTCGTTGGCGATGGAAGCCTGCACGTCCGCCATGTACTCGGCCGTCATGTTGCCCAGGCTGTCCCGGAGCGCGTCCCGGGGCGAGTCACTGGCCAGGCTCGGGTCGCCGCCGATGGTGTCGACCACTTCCTTCATCAGCGCCGCACGCTCGGGGGTGTGCTTCACGGGCGCACCGTCGTCGTCGAAGGCGCGCCCCGAGGTGGCGGATTCCATGGCGTGGCCGAGGTTGTTGTAACCGCTCGGGTTGGCGGGATCGCCCGTGTACCCCGGTCCCTCAGGCCAGTGCCGGTCCTTGAGCAGGTAGTCGAGATGGTCCACCTTCTCACCGTCGATCGTGGCGTCCGAGGTGAGGAACTCGGTGGACGCATCCGGGTTGTGCCCCAGGGCATCCATGAAGCCCGTCATCGGATCGAGCGCCCCGATGTTGGTCGTGCCCAGCGTCCGCGGATAGCCCCAGTAGGCGTCCGGGTTCTGACCGCCGTTGGCGCCGTTCTTCTCCGCGGTGATCAGCGCGTCGCCGTAGTCCTGGAGGAAGTCCCTGTCCCACTTGCCCTCGCTCATCAGGCTGCTGGTGAGCTGGTAGCCGCTGAGGCCGTACGGCGACTCGGTGGGGTTGGCGTTGAAGTCGCGCTGGCCCGCCTTGAGGAGGTCGTTCTGGAACTTGGTGATCTCGGGGTCAGGGCCGCCCTTGCGGTGGTCGTCCGACGTGGTGGCCGTGCCGATGGTGGTGCCCAAGTTCGCCTTGAGCTGCTTGAGTTGGGCCAGCTGTGCCTTGGAGAGCGTGGTGCCGGCCGGCGGGCTCATGAGCTCGTTGTACTTGCTGAGCATGTTCTCGCCGCCGGTCTTGACCGCGAACTCCCGTGAGAACTCCGGGTCGTTCTTGTTGGCGGAGAGAAGCAGGTTCAGCTTGGTGATCTCGGCGTCGGACAGACGCCCCTTCTTGTTCATCAGCGCGGACGCCTGGTCCGCCTCGACGGAGTCGAGGGTGGTGTAGACGCTGGTGTTGAAGGACTGGCTGTCGCCGTTGGCGTCGCGCTCCAGGGCCGAACTGGCCGCCTCGTCGGCGGCGGTGGCCACTTCCAGAACCCGTGTCAGCCGGGAGACAATCGAGTCCAGCTTCTTCTTGCGCTCCTCGGCGAGGCCCGGCGAGGCGGACGCGGTCGGGCTGTCCCACCGCGGGTCGACGTCCTCGACGCGGCCGTCGTCGTAGACCTTGTAGTGGTCGTTGCGGGCCTCGTCGAGCAGGGTGTGCAACTGCTTCTGGGACGCGGCGAATTCGCCGTGGGCGTCCTGGAGCAGCTTGCCGATGCGCTCCGCCTCGGTGGCGGCGTTCTCGTACTCCGTGCGGGCCTTGCCCATGGTGACGAAGGCGGAGTCGGCCGCGTCACCGTCCCAGTGGCCCCTGAGGTGGTTGATGACGCGCTGCTCGAACTCCCTTTGCAGCGCCTCGTACTTGGCCGGCAGAGCCGCCCAGGAGGCGGCGGCGTCGGCCAGCGGGGCGAGGTCGGCTTTGTCGAGGTAGGGGATGGACACCATGGGTGACTGCTCCTTGTGAAGGGGTTCCGGTACGACGACTCGACGGCGCGCGACTCACCCGAAGGGCGTGCTGATCGAGTTCTGCCGGGCCCGTTCCTCCTGCTCGGTGCGGGTGTAGTGCCCGCTGGTGGTGTGGAGCTTGTCGCTGATGTCCTGGAGCAGACGCTTGAGGTTCAGGACCTGGGAGCCCCAGCGGACGTCCATGGTCACCAGGGAGCCGGCAGTCGCCCAGGACCCGCCCTCGGCCATCCCGCCGGCGGTGTGCTTGTTCAGGCCCCGGGAGGCGCTGAGGCAGTCGTCGTCGGCGCCGTTGTCGACGTTCTCGGTGTCACCCCGCAGTTCGACGAGGGCGTTGGCGGCTTCGTCGAGACGCTGGGTGTCGACGTTGGTGCCCCCACCGCCGCCGCCGCTACCGCCGTCCGCGGGCAAGGAGTTCAGCCGCGTCTGAGGAGTTCCGCTCTGTGATGCCCCGTCGAAGGGAGTGCTCATCCCTTGTCCCATCCCCGTTGTGTAAGTGGTGGACATGCCCGGTTCGCTCACACGACCGCGAGTTGCGTTGCACGCGTAAGCCATGAGGTGCCGATTCCAGCCGAACCGAGAGCTCAGCGCCTAGGCAAGGACATGCCAATCAAGCAGGCCGAACATACCGGATCTTCCTTTGCGTGGACCAGCGGTCACCGGACTGTGAGAACCAGACGGCTTGACGGGCGTCTGCCCGCCAAGCCATGAGCCATTCGATCGGCCGCTGACGCCCCTTACTGCCGAGGCGGCCACTGGCCAGGCGGTGGAGCAGGCTGCTGGTAGGGATTGTGCTGTGGCGGAGCGGACTGCTGGTAGGGGTTCTGCTGCGGCAGAGCGGACGGCGGGACGGACTGCGCATAGGCGACAGGACCGCTGGGCTCGACACCCCAGGAGCCTTGCGCCTGCACTCGACGACCACTCTTGAAGAGCCAGAAGCCGCCGAGCAGGAGGAAGAATGTGACGAGGGCTCCTACGGCCGAAACGGCGACCATGAAGGAGTCCACCCCCTGCGAGTACGTCTTCGGTGTGCCGTCATCTCCGGGTCCGAAGTGCAGACCGGTCCCCGTCTCACCGATCGTCACCTTCTCCTCCGGAGTGAGCTTCGCCGCAGCCTGTAGTGCCGCCTCGGCATTGATCACCCCGTAACCGGTCTCCGCGCTGTATCCGCGGGTTGCATGTGAAGCGGTCCTCTCAAGAACGGTTTCCACCTGGCGCGGCGTGAGATCCGGGTACTTCGAGACGATCAGCGCGCTTACGCCCGCAGCCAGGGCGCAGGCTGCGGACGTGCCCTCGCTGGACGTACGCCCGTTGGAGCGGGAATCCGCTTCGTTGATCGCAACGCCCGGAGCCACGATGTCGATGTAGGAGTGCACGGACGAGAACGACGCGCGCGAACCGTCCTGGGTCGAAGCGGCCACGGTGATGACGCCCGGGTAGGCGGAGGGGTACGAAATGGCGTTGTCATGCCCCGCCCGCTTGTCCCCGAGGTTGCCGACTGCACCAAGAATTGTGACGCCCTTCGACAGGGCGTAGTCGATGGCTTTCAGATCCCCCACTTGGTAACTATCAAAGGACTTCCTGGAACCGATGGACAGGGAGATGACATCGGCTCCGTGGTCCGTCGCGTAGGTGATCGCCTGCGAAAGCGCGTCAGGGTTGCTCAGGCGGCCGCCTTGGTAGTCGGGGTCATCCTCCTCTCGGATCACCCGCAGGCCGAGGATCTTCGCGTGGGGAGCGACGTCGAGGACACTGGATGCCATAGCTGTCCCGTGCTCGCCGTACCACGGCTGGGACTTGTCATTGGCCTTGAGGAAATCCGGGCCCTCGGTGGCACGGCCTTTCAGCTCTGGATGGTCGGTGCGGATGCCGGTGTCAATCACCGCCACGGTGACGCCCTCCCCCTGACTGAGGGCGTGGGCGGCCGGCACGGACATCGCAGGAAGTTCCCAGCCCTGGGCTGGAGCGGCGGATGCGGTGGTCGCCGCGTTCAAGATCAGGGTCGCCGCCACAAGGACGCCCGACACGATGTGCTTGCTCACTTCCCCAACACCGTCCTCCGCAGATCCTCGGCGTAGATGGCCGCGAGGGCCTGCGCGGTTTCCCTGTAGGGGCCCCGCTCCTCCCAGCCGATAAAGGTCCAGGGTTCAGGCAGTTGACCGACCGGACGTGCGGGGTCGGTGGGTCCGGTGGTGATGGTCACGGCATAAGGCGAATCAGGCATGAAGACCTGCGCCGAAGCGCCTCCGATGCCCATCTTCTCGCTCCAGTCGGCAGCCTGTGTGCCAGGAACGGCAAACGGTCGGACCGTCGGCGCTCGATCAGAACCCACGGCATCGCTCTGGATTCTCTCGATCTTGGAGTCCACGGCGTTTGCGGCCGCGGGAGAATCAGCTACGACAAGTCCGATGGTCGCGGCCATTTCGCCGCTCAAGTCGGTGTACGTCGCTCGGAGTACGACCTTGCATCCGTTCGCCATCACGTCCCTTGCGAGATCAGCGGTGAACGCCGCCTCACAGGAGGAATTTTTGGCAATCCCCTGGCGTGCCCAAACGCTGGTATCGCTGCCGACCGCGTTACTGGTAAGACGATCGGGAAAAATTTCATCGCTTTGCAGGTTGTGCCACGCTTTGGGGATGAAAGCGTCGTTCGAGTTGCGCTCCTTGGAACTCTCGACGGTCTTGTAGGCAGTCAGAGCCGTACCGAGGAGCGGAATGATGCCGAACAGGATCAGCAGGATCCCGAATACTTTGCGGGCTCCACCCTTCGATTTAGCCTGGGGAGTCGGCTGGTACACCGACGAGGGCCCTCCCGAAGCAGGATACGGCACCCTTTGAGGAGGGCCACCGTATTGGGGAGAATCGGGCTGAATGTGCCCCGGAGGCTGCTGACTGGATTGCACTGACTTCCCTTTGCTTCGGCACAACTAAATGCAGCAGATGCGCCATCATCGTTCGCGCCATGTGGCTACGGTCGGCATCGATTGCCATGTAAGCCCATGACCCGACCGGACGGTCGAGCGATTACTCGACCACCCCTTGCAGTACGGGCGCGGCACTCACCGGCGGTCCCACCCGCTCAACGATCCAAGTCGTCCCCGGCTACTGCTGCGGCGGCCACTGACTATGTGGCGGCGAGGGCTGCTGGTACGGGTTCTGCTGCGGTGGGGCGGGCTGCTGGTACGGGTTCTGGTGCGGTGCGGCGGGCTGCGGACCGTAGTGCGGGGGGCTCGGGGGGACACCCGGGCCGCCACTGCTGTTTTTGTTCCGCTTGGATGCCCTGACGACCAGGAAAACGATCAGACCGACAACAGCGAGGCCAACGACACCGATGACAGCCCAGATAAGCACTGCCTTGTTGTCAGCCTTTTCTTGTTCGGCAGTCGACGTACCTGGCGACGAGCTTGCGGACTTTTCCTTAAAAGACTCTGGGACTGTGAGCGGACCGTACTTCGAGCCTGCCGGGACATCCTCTTTGAGGGCTGCCAGCGGCTGGATGATCCCGTATCCGTATCCCTTGTCCGGCAGGGAGAGACCCTTCTCCGAATCCGGCAAAGCCGCCGTCTTCACCAAGCGGTTTACGATCTGCCCTGCCGTCAAATCAGGATACTTCGAACGCAGCAAGGCAACCGCCGCTGATGTGTAGGCAGCAGCGTCTGACGTGCCGTTTGCCGCATGATAACCGTCACCATCCGCGTTCGCGGAGACAATATTGGCACCAGGAGCGGTCAGTGCAACGAAACTACCAGTGTTCGATCCACTCCAGAGGAGCCCGTCATTCTTTACGGCACCGACACCCAGCGCACCTGGCGAGGCTGCTGGATAGCACTTTCCACCTTTGTCTTCCTCGTTGCCAGACGCGCCGACGACCAAAACGTCTTTACTCAAAGCATAAGCCACAGCATCTGATACATCTTTCAGCGCTTGCGGATCACTAGAATCAAAGCACTGCGAGACATTGATTACGGAGGCGCCATTGTCAACCGCGTACCTAATCGTCCCTGAAAGCTTCACCTTGGGCGAATCGCGAATCGGCAAGATTTTTGCCTTCGGGGCGAGCCCCATGACTCCATCATTCACTCCATGTCCATGAGCGGCGATGATCGAAGCCATGCCTGTACCATGATTTTCCCCAGGGTCCGGCTCGGTGCTCCCTCCGTCTACAAAATCCTTACCCTCTAGGACATTTCCCTTCAGGTCGACATGATCTGCATTTACCCCGTTGTCGATAACCGCCACAACGACGCCACTGCCCTGGGAGATTTTCCACACAGATTCGGCGTTAAGAGCCTTCAGCGCCCACTGGTCATCTCTAACCTGATCTGCAGCTGCGGTCGGCGCAGATGTAAACAACACCCCACTGACCGCTACGCCTGATCCCAAAACTCGAAGTGTTCGCCCGAAGCCCATCTGTGTTTCCTCCCTTGAGGCCGACGTGGGGGATGCATCCCGCGAGTGCATCCCCCACGCCTTCCTACCAGCTACAGCACGCCGACCGGCCTATTCCTCGATGACCCGAGGTGCCACGTCACGCTGCGGAGTCCAGGTCTCTTCATCCTCGACCAAGTAGTCGGGACGCTCACCCTCGCGCTGTTCGTCTTCCTTGCGTCGCCCAGTACGCGAGCCGGGGGCTCCTGCGATGCCGCCCTTGCGGACAGCGCTGGCACCCTTTCCTGCGGCACCTCGGCTGCTGTGCAGACCCGAGCCACCGGCCGTGCCTCTGCCCGCGCCCGAACCAGACTTTGGCGTGCCGCCGACCACACCACCACGAGCCGTGCCTCCGACGCGTCCGGTCGCACCCTTGGCACCTCCAGCGCCTCCGGCACCTACGCCTCCTGCGCCAGCGCGACCCGCCATACCACCCGCAGCACCCGCACCTGCACCCGCACGACCCGCCATGCCGGCGCGAGCGGCACCGGCTCCAGCGGCCCCACCGCCCACGGCACCACCAATGAAGCCGCCTCCACCACCGATGCCACCACCACCAGCCGTTCCACCACCGACCGTGCCCGGGCCGCCAACCGTGGTGCCTCCCGCACGGCCACCCGAGATCCCGTCAATCGCTGTCCCGACATGTCCTGTTGGTGGGGTCGGCTTGTGTGCTCCACCGGTGACTCCTGAAGGCGGAGTCACCGCCTTGGACGAGCTGATGCCACTCGCCTGGGCCGTGCGGGCTGAGCCCGCCGACACACTCTGCGGGCTTCGGGGTGAACGTGCCGTCGGCATAACTACTGGTGTGGGCGGCGTGCCTCCGGGGTCACCCGGATAATCTGTTTCGTCATCCCGAAACCGCTTCTTCTGCCACGACCCCATAGCCCTAGCCTGAGAGTTGTAAGAAGCCCCCAGCGTCTCCATCTTCGCAGCCATCTTCAGCTGCGCCTCCCGGCCCGCCGAAAGGTCGTCCGCGTTCGCGTCGAGGGCGTCCTGCGCGCCCTTTCCAGCTGCCAGGTCCTTCTTCAAGCCGTCGTCGCTGCGCGTGAAGCCGTCTCCCAGGCTGTTCATCGCGCTGGAAAGCTTGCTCGGCTTCTCCATCGCCATGACTTCGGGCTTGATGAGGCCCAGAGTGTGGCCCGCGTTCGCCATCGCCGTCGAGGTGTGGCTGGCGTACTTGGCGGTGTCACCGATGCTCTTGCTGACCTGCTTGGCCTTGGACGCGAACCTGTCGGCAGCCGCGCCCTTCCAGTGTTCCTGGATCCGGGCCACTTCCTTGTCGAACTCCGACTGGATGCTTGTCAGCTGGGTCGACAACCCCATCCAGCCCTTGGCCACGCCGGACACGAGTTCAGGCCTGGCATGCTGCACCATGGCCTTCATCTCGTCCATGTCCTTGCCGCTGGCAAAGGGCGTCGTGTGCTTCTCGTTGAAGCACATATTCATCTCGGTGTAGTCGTAATCGATGTGGCCGTCGCTCTCAGCCATGCCCCTGTTCCCCCTCGTTGATTCGCACCTCAGCCCTCACCATGATCACGGATCACTGCTTTCCCGCGTTGGGAAAACTTGCCTGGGCGTCATAGTCAGAATCCTGGTACGCCCCGTGCGCGTATTTCGTCTTCTGGCCGAACTCGTCCATGACGGAATTGAGGTACATCACAGCATCCTCGATGTACGTCTTGATCTCGTTGTGAGCGTTGGCGAGCTTCTCCGCCTCGTCAAAACCCGTTCCCAGGGCACCCGCCGGAAGGTAGGTGTTGGTCTTCGAGTCGGTGTCCGCCTTGCCGAGATCGCTGAGGACTCGGTTCAGTGCGGTGACGGTCTTCTCCAGCTCGTCGAGATCGACGCTTACTTCTTCAGCCATGCTCAGCTCCCCGTTGACTCCACGTTGTTACCCACACCCTGCTTGCGCCGCCAGTCGCCCAGCACCCGGCCGCCTCCGAACAGCAGCAGCACCAGGGCGAAGCCGGCGGCGACCACGTACAGCGCGTACCGTTCCGTTCGTTGCTGTTCCGTCTCGCCGAGGACCAGTGTCGCGGCCTGGACGTCGGCGGCGTCGCCCACGGGGCCCGCCGAGTCCGGCTTGGGGCCGTCGGCCGAGGGCTCCGTCGTGTCGTCGTTGACCGCCGCGGTCGGGTCGACGACGCCCCAGCCCACGAAGTCGTCACGGCCCGCCTTGGTCCGGTCCGCCGTCTGCTCGATCTGGGTGATGACCTGCTTGTAGTCCCACTCCGGGTGCTTGGCACGGATCAGGGCGGCGACCCCCGAGACGTACGGCGCCGCGAAACTCGTGCCCTGGTCGACGCAGTTGCCGCCCACCGGGACGGTCGAGACCATGTCGATGCCCGGTGCCGCGACGCCCACGAAGGGGCCCGACTGGGAGAAGGGGGCGCGGGCGTTGTTCCGGTCGGAGGCGGCGACCGCGAGGACGCCGGGGTACGCCGCCGGGTACGTCTCCTTGACCGTGCCGTCCGCCCCGTCGTTGCCGGCCGCGGCCACGATCAGCGCGTCCCTGGACTGGGCGAACTTGATGGCCGAGCGGAAGGCGGCGTCGACCGTCGGGTCCATCTTCGACGCGGTGTCCTGCGAGATGTTGATGACCTTCGCGCCCTGCGAGGCCGCCCATCTGATGGCGTCCATCATCGTGCCGACATTGCCGCTGCCCTGGTCGTCGTTCTGCCGGACCGGGATGATCGTCGCTTCCGGGGCGAGGCCGATGAAGCCGGTGCCGTCGAGCTTCCGGGCCGCGATGATGCCCGCCACCTTGGTGCCGTGGCCCACCTTGTCCGTCTTGCCGTTGCCGCCCGCGTGCAGGTAGTCCTTGCCGTTGACGACGGCCTTCTTGAGCTGAGCGTTGACGGTGTCCACGCCGGTGTCGATGACGGCGACCTTGACACCCTTGCCCTTGGTGTCCCGCCACAGCTGGTCCAGGACCACGCGCTGCAGCGACCAGGGGGTTCCCTTGATGACGTCGGACGGGAACGAGCAGCTGGTGTCGTCGACCTGGAAGCGCACGTCGTCGTCGGCCAAGACGGTCCGCACCCGGTCCGCGGCGGCTGCCGGCGCGGCGCCCGCGAAGGGCAGCCCACAGGCGAGGACCGCCAGGGCGGCGGTGCCTGCGGCGCTCCGACGCGCGGCGCGCGATGCCCCGGATCCCACTTGTTACGTCCTCCCGTTGTGTTTCCCGACAGGGCGCGTGAACCACCCACGGGCCGGCGACGGCTATCGGCCGATGTACCGGTTATGGGCGGGAATCTCCACGCGCCCCCGTGAACCGCCGATGGGGGCGAGCGCGCTGTCGCGCACTCGCCCCCATC
>NZ_JBHUXV010000121.1:0-27274 GCF_042669125.1 Streptomyces sp. NPDC057253
GTGGCGTGGGTTGGGTACGAACCGGCCGCCTGAGTCGGCGAGGAAGTTGGCGATGCCCAGGTCGATGCCGACCACGCTGCCGGTTGCGGGCAGCGGCTCGGGCTGCGCCTGCTCGGCGGTCAGCACCACATACCAGCGGCGCCCTTCGCGTTTGACCGATACGGTCTTGACCCTGCCGACCACGGGCCGGTGCTGGTGCACACGCACGTGCCCGACGCCTTGGAGGCGGACGCGGGTGACGGGGTCGTGCGGGGTGGAGTCCCAGCGGCAGCCGTCGCCGTCCTTGGGGAAGTCCACCGTGTCGAACCAGTTCACCCCACGAAAACGCGGATAGCCCGGCGCTGCACCGGACTTGACCCGCCGAAAGAACGCTTGGAACGCCTTGTCCAGACGGCGAAGCGTGGCCTGCTGCGAGGAGAACGACCAACGGCCCTGACGCTCCGGATCGAACGCCCGGACGTCCTTGAGCTGGATCGACTGCTGACCGTATGTGATACGCGTCTGGGAAGCGTGCCGGTAGGCGCCGCGGCGTTCCTGCAAGGCCCCGTTGTAGAGGGAGCAGTGATCGCGCAGCATCTCGGTGAGCGCGCTCTGCTGGCCCATGGTGGGCCGCATGAGGAACTTGTACGCGCGGATCATCTGGCCCACCCCCTTCCTGGTCAGCTGCAAAGAGCACTCTAGCCTTGGCGTATGTCACCCCGCTGGGAGCCAAACCCTGATATCCGCACCGGTCGTCACGTCGCCTACACCCTTCACGCTCACTTGGTGTTCGTCACCAAGTTCCGGCGGGGCATCTTCGATGACGCCATGCTCAAGAGGTGCGAGGAGATCATGCGGGAGGTGCGCGGCAAATTCGAGGTGGAGCTACGCGAGTTCAACGGCGAGGCCGATCACGTCCACCTCCTCGTGCACTACCCGCCGAAGATCGCCCTGTCGAAGCTGATCAACAGCCTCAAGGGCGTCAGCTCCCGCTACCTGCGGGCCGAGTACACCGCCCGTATCAACCGGATCGGGATGGGCTCCGTGTTCTGGTCCCGCTCCTACTTCGCGGGCTCTTGCGGCGGAGCGCCACTCACGGTGATCCGCCAGTACATCGAACAGCAAAAACTTACGCTCTGAGTGCCAGTCAGATCAGTCTTAAGATGCGTTTCCCTCCCCGGCTAAAGCCGGGGATACCCACGCAAGATCAGGGATGGCGTACAGCACGTCGGGGCCGACGCGGCACAGGATCGCGGCGAGCAGGGCGCGGCGCTGTGTGGCGAACACCTCGCGGACGGGGGCCTGGGGCCGGGAGTGCTCGGCCTCCATCGCCTTGAACACCGGAGTCTCCTCCAGCTTCGCCCGTATCCACAGCCCGAACGCGACGAGCACGCCGGAGAACAGGAATGCCACCCGCCAGCCCCATGACTCGAACTGCGCCTCGGTCAGCAGTGCGCCGAGGGCGGCCAGGACGCCGTTGGCCAGCAGGTTTCCGGCGGGCGGGCCGACCTGGGCGGCGGAGGCGTAGAAGCCGCGGCGGCGCGGGTCCCCGAACTCGCTGGACAGCAGTACGGCGCCGCCCCACTCGCCGCCGACGCCGACGCCCTGCGCGAAGCGCAGCACGACCAGGGCGATCGGGGCGGCCACGCCGGCCGTGGAGTACGCGGGCAGGACGCCGATCAGGAACGTGGCCACGCCGATGAGGACGAGCGTGGCGATCAGGACCTTCTTGCGGCCGATCACATCACCGAGGCGGCCGAAGACGAACCCGCCCAGTGGGCGGGACACATAGCCGACGGCATAGGTGGAGAAGGCCAGGAGTGTGCCGGTGAGCGGGTCCTCCGAGGGGAAGAACAGGTCGCCGAAGACCAGGGCGGCCGCGGCGGAGTAGACGGCGAAGTCGTACCACTCCAGGGCCGTGCCGGTGAGGCTGGCGACGAAGGCCCGGCGGACGCCGGAGTGCCGATCGGGCGTCTGACCGGACGCCTGGGCGTCGTCCTTCGGGGTGTCGGACATGGTTTCCATCTCTGCTGGGGAAGGCCGGGGGACATCGACCTTCCGGCATACTTCTTGTATACAGGTCGTATGCGCAAGCCCTGCGCGAGAACTTCACCGCGGCGAAACGTGGAGATCCATCGCCGTCGCGGTCCCCTCACCCGACCCCTGGGAGTGCCCTCATGGCCGTGCTGACCTTCGAACTGCCCGACGGATCGACGCGCGAGATCGACGTCGTCCAGGTCCTCAACGCCGGGTACGCCGGGCGCAGCCAGGAGGACGTCGCCGCGCACGTCGCGGAGCTCGCCGAACTGGGCGTGCCCGGCCCGTCCGTGACGCCGGCCCTCTACCCCGTCTCCCCGTACCTGGCCCAGCAGACGGACCGCGTTCACGCGCAGCACGGGCACACCTCCGGCGAGGCGGAGTGGGCGCTCGTCGTGGCGGACGGCGGGGAGCTGCTGCTGACCGCCGCCTGCGACCACACCGACCGCGACCTGGAGGTGCACGGTGTGGCCTGGAGCAAGAACGCAGGACCCGACGTCCTCGCCCGCCGGGCCTGGCGTCTGGCCGACGTGGAGTCCCGCCTCGACGACCTCACCCTGCGCGCCTGGGTCACTCACGGCGACACGCGAACCGAGATCCAGCGCGGCACCCTCGCCGAACTCCTCACGCCCACCTACTGGGTCGACGTCCTGCGCTCGCGCGGCGCGCTCACGCCGGGCACCGTCCTGATCTCCGGCACCATCCCGATGACCCCGGGCGTCGACCAGTTCGCCGACGGCTGGATCGTGGAACTGTCCGACCCTGCCACCGGGGACACGATCCGCCTCCAGTACGACGTCCAGCCCATGCCGGCACCCATCGGCTGACACGACGGCGCGATGTCGAGGCCGGCAGAGCGCGAACGACGTGCCCGCCGGCCGGCTCGCCGATGTTGGTCACGGGGTCGCATCCCGGCAGAAGCCCCGCACCCCGCTTGCTCGGCCCGGACACGTGGCCGCGCCGCGCCTTCGGAGGGCAGGAGCGTACGCCGTCCAAGGCCGAGGTCCGCGATCTGGTTGCCAATGCGGTCTGCCGCGAGACCGACTCCGGACCGGGCGCGTGATCACCGTCATCGCGGACGCCGCTGCTCTCCTGGCCGCCCTCGATGCGACACACCCGGCGCACGGGGTGGCGAACGAGGCGATCACGGCGGCCGATCTCCCGGTCACCGGGTTCCTCCGAGGTTGCCCCCGGCCTTTGGGCCGGGGCATCGGACTTTTGCGAAGCAGGGCAGAACAGCCGGATCGCCTGGTCTCCAGCTCCGCTCCAAGGCACTCGCCACGTATGAGTCGGTAGGGTCAGGCGATCGGTGGACGGTCCGGGCAGGCCGGACGCGTGTCCGCACCTCCGGAAGCAGGTTGTCGATGCGTCTGCATCCAGGCGAGACCGAGGCCGTTGGCTGGCGGGTAGTGGCCGTGCGTGAAGCCGTCCGGCAGCTGCGCGATGCATCACCCGGCGTCTGCGGACGTCCGCGGGTGATCGCGATCGACGGTCGGGGCGGTGCCGGCAAGACGACCCTGGCCGAGCGGCTGCGCAAGGTGGTGTCCGACTCCGCCGTCGTGCACACCGACGACATCGCCTGGAATCACGCCTACTTCGACTGGAGCGCCGTGCTCGTCGAGAACATCCTGCAACCCCTGTACCGGGGTGAGGCGGTGGACTTCCGCCCTGATGCCTGGATCACTCACGGCCGACGCGGATCGATCACCGTCCCTGCCGGTGCCGACGTCCTCTGGATCGAGGGCACCGGCGTCATCCGTGAAGAGCTGGCCCCGTGGTTGGACGCCTCGGTGTGGATGCAGGGTGATCTCGGGGAGTAGGAGCGCCGGCTGGCTGTCCGCGACGGTGACGCCCCCGAGCAACTGGAGCACGTAGCGAACTGGCTGTTGGAAGAACTGCCGTTCATGCTACGAGAGCAGCCGTGGGCCCGAGCCACCATGATCGTCGCCGGCTCTCCGCAGATTGACCACGACCCGGCCACCGAGTTGGTCGTCGCCCCGCCGACCAGCCCATAGGTCGGCCGACCCGTCCGCACAACGCCGGTGGGCGGTTCGAGCGGAACTCGGCGGCGGAGCTCTGGCCAACCTCACTGCCCCCTGACACGTCGGCGAGTTGGACCCGGTCGCCGGACTGCGCCGATGGGGCCAGGGCGAGCATCCCGCGGACGCACGCCAGGCTGTCCTCGCCGTGCGAGCGATCAAGCAGACAGCCACATGATCGATCTGCATCTGTTTGAGCCAGTCACTGCAGAGGGGAGTCGGGCGGGGGGAGGTGGATGGCGCGGTCTTTGTCCACGGAGGCGACGCCGGCGACCGACTTCAGCGCCGGGATCCGGTCCTCGGCGATGGTTCCGGACAGCGTGCCGAGAACCGGCTGCTCGCCCGTGACGGTCAGCCCGGCCTGTCGCGCCGCCTCGATCACATCCGCGAACCGGTCGGGGTCGACGGCGAGGATGACTCCGACCGGTTCGGACTGCGAGGACTCACTCACGGGGCCTGGAGCAGACCCGAGCCGACGTCCTCGACGGGTTGCGTGAGCGGGAACGCACCCGACAGGAGACTGGCTTTGAGGTCGGCCGCGGAGGCGTTGGGACTGGCTTCGGCGAGCAGCGCGAGGACACCCGCGACGTGCGGCGTTGCCATGCTGGTTCCCGACTTCGTCGTGTACCCGCCGCCAGGGGCTGCCGAGCGTACGCTCCTGCCGGGCGCGGCGATGTTGACCTCGCCGCCCTGGCCGTTGATGCCGCCGCAGGAGAAGAACGACGTCGTGAGTGACTTGTCGAGCGAGGCCACCGCGAGGATGGAGGGGCAGTTGGCGGGTGAGCCGACGGGCTCGACGCGTTGGGGCCGTTCGCTGTCGTTGCCGGCGGCGGCGACGATCACTGTCCCGAGCCGCAGCGCGGTCTGGGCCAGCGTCTCGTACGTCTGGACGAAGAGCCCACCCGGCTGGACGGGAGCGCCGAGTGACATGGAGATCACTCGCGCGCCGTGGGTGATCGCCCAGTCGATGCCCGCCAGGATCTGGCCGTCGGTGCCGGTGCCCGCTTTGTTGAGCACCTTCGCCGCGAGGATCCGGGCCTCGGTCGCCACGCCGTAGCGGGGCTCCTGATTCTGGGGATTTGCCGGGCCGGCGGCGGTGCCGATGCAGTGGGTCCCGTGGCCGTGCATGTCCTCGACACTCTCCCCGAGCACGAAGGAGGCCGTCTCGTCGATGCGCCCGACCAGGTCGGGGTGGTCGGTGTCCACACCGGTGTCGAGTACGGCGATCTTCACGCCGCGTCCGGTCAGGGTGGACACGTTGGCCCGGATCGCCTGGAGGCCCCAGGTGCACTTCTCCTCGTCCCAGGCCGGGCCCTGGGCAACGGCCATCGCTGCCTCGGTGTGGCGTTCAACCACTGTCTCGTCGCTGCGGTAGGCCGGGAAGAACTCGGTCATCGGCTGCTGCGCCGTACCGATCACCGAGGCGTAGACCATGCGCTCCGGTTCTGCCGCGATGATCGAGGGCTCGGCTTCGGCCGCGGTTACCAGTGCATGGCGCTGCTCACGTCCTACTTCGACGATGGCCGCGCTGATCTGCTCGAAGTGCACGGACACGTCAGGGTTTTCGAGGAGTTCGGCGACGTTGGCGGTCTCCGTTCCTCGGACACGCTCTACGGGCGCGATGTCGGCGGCGGAACGCAGTGCGTCCAGTCCGCTGTCCTGATGGTTCGGGTCGAGCAGGATTACGTACCGACCGGTGTACTCCGAGCCATGGTCCGCGAGGGCGCCATTAGGCCGGTCCGGCTGGTCTCCGAGGCCACGCCTGTCCAAGGGTCCGTTCGCCATTGAATTTCCCACCTCTTCTGCGCTTGTACAGGGTTTTCACCGTGTTGCCGGGCCAGTGGACGCGCGCGGGGGTGCGCGGTGTCAGGCTCCGGGGATGGGGGGCGCGGTGAGGCCGAATGACAACGCGTGAGCCGTCGTCCGCGGAACTGTCCCGCCGGGCCGCTGTCTCGGCTACGCCCTCTTGTCCACCGTCGCATCGGCTACAGGGGCCCGCAACACGGCGCAACTCCAGCCGTTCTGGAGGCCGCGACTGCCAGTTGTCGCGCCGAAGTTGACAGTGGACCGACCCCGACTCAGTGTGGAAAGTGGGGGTGGATTGTCCTGTTTCGGCATTTTCTGTGGAGCCCCCCCCGGGCCGCAGTGGCCCAGGAGACAGAGAGAACCGCACCGAAGGAGACGGCCATGAACGAACCGTCCGAACGCCCGCAGCAGCCTCCAGGTCGGGACGCCGAAGGTGCCGGGGGTGAAAACCCCACGGTGCGTTTTGACGCCACGGTCCACCCCGGTGTGACGAACCGCGATCTCCTCGGCGTCGCAGACCTCGATCTGGACCGGATCCCCGATCCGGAGGGCGACGTCCGAGTGGTCGTCACCGCGGAAGAGTGCCGGCGTCTGCTGGAGAGCGGTTACGAAGTCCGTCTGCAAGCCGAGGTGCCCGTGCGGCCCCTTCCGGCCGAACTCGTGGAACAGGACGACTCGGTGAGGGCGTGGCTGGAGGAGCGCGTCCAGGGTATCGAGCGTTCGGGAGGTGTGTGATGTACCGAACGGTCCCCCAACTCGACTCCGTGACCTCGCTGCTCGCCACATGGTTCCCCCAGCTGTGCACAAGAACCCAACTGCCCGAGGCCTCCGTCGAGGGCCGCCAGGTGTTCGCCCTGCGGCTGCGTGCAGGCGAGGACGGTGACCGCCGAGGTGTCCTGTTCGTGGGCGGTACTCACGCGCGCGAACTGATGAACCCGGACGCCCTGGTGGAATTCGCCGTCGACCTCGTCGTGAGCTACCTGAGGGGCACCGACATCGTGTACGGCGGCCGCACCTGGACGGCAGAGGACGTCAGACTCATCCTGGAGAGCCTCGACCTGTGGTTCGTACCCTGCGTCAATCCGGACGGCCGCACCAAGGTACTGACCGTCGACAACATGTGGCGCAAGAATCTCCGCGACAACCCGGGGACGTCGTGCGACGGGGTTGACCTCAACCGTAACGCGGCGATCCTCTGGGGAGTGACGGAGGGTCAGACCTCGTGCAGCCCCTGCACCGATATCTACGCCGGGTCCAAGGCCTTCTCCGAGCCGGAGACTCGAAATGTCAAGCACCTGCTGGACACCGAGCGCATCCACACTTTCGCGGACGTGCACTCGTTCTCGGAACTCGTCCTCTACCCGTGGGGCCACGCCGAGAACCAGACCACCGATCCGGCGGCACAGCGGTTCACGAGCCTGCCCACCGGAACTTGCGCGCCCATCGGCATCCCGGGCTACCGGGAGTACATCACGCCCCAGGACCTGCTCCGCTTCACCACGGTCGCGCAGCGGCTCGTCGACGCGATCGCGGCGGTACGCGGGAGCGCCTACACGCCGCAGACAGGCCGTACGCTCTACGCCACCACCGGCACCCAGAGCGACTACGCCTACAGCCGCCACATCGCGGATCCCGCCCTGGGCAAGACATACGGCTTCACCTTGGAGACGGGCCCGCGGGTCGCCAGCGTCGAGGACTCCTTCCACCCGCCGGACCCCACGCCCATCAAACTCGATGCCAAAGCGGGCATGCTGGCCCTCGCCCAGGAGAGCATCTGCGCCTTCGACCTGATCGGCCTGCGACAACTCAACCGCCAGACCGAGGTGGATACGCTGCGCCGGGTCCGTGACGACGTGCTCGCGAACACCGAGGCCGGCCGCGACTGGATCACCCTTGTCGAACGCCTCGAACTGCCCGTCGCCTCCCTGCTGTTCACCGACGAGGGCTTGGCAGACCGGGCCGCCACGCTGATCGAACGCGCTGGGAAGCTGTTCGAGGACGAGCAGACCGTCATCAGTGACGAGGACGCCGACCTGGGGCGCGCCCTGTTGACCGAACTCACCGAGCGGCTCGGAGCCGAGAACGCTCAGGCGCGCACCGATCTGACAGCCGTCGGTGCGGCTCTGGAACAGGCGAGAGGGGCGTCGACAGCCAAGGTGTTGCAACAACTGACGGCGCGTGGCCCGCTGCCGCAGTAGATGCGACCCGGGAAGGCCGCGGATACGCTACGGGGCTCGTTCGGAGGCCGGTAGGGAGCGTGGCCATGGCCGCAGCCACTCGGCGGGGGTGGTCCCGACGGTTGCCAAAGGGTCGCTGGCGGCCGGGCCTCGAGGCTGGAGGTGTGACGCACCGTGCCGTTATGCGGGTGCCTGCCCGCGGACGCCATCGTCGACGACCAGATCAAGAGGGCGGCCCGGTATGCCATGATCGACAGCGTGGAGCAGACTTCAGCCCCGCTGCGACTGGTCCTGGGCAGTGACTCCTACCGCTTCCTCCAGGCGGCCCTGGCCGAGTGGCTGGCCGAGGTCGAAGCCCAGCGTGACACGGCAGGTCTGACGGACCATCACCGACGGCGCCTGACCAGCGGCGTGGCTTTTTCGAGGCCGTTCTTCCTCGCTGAATGGTCCGCTCGCCTCCCTGACAGGTCCCGCCCCGCGCGATCGCTCCGCCGGGGCGGCCCTACCTGTCCCGTTCAGCAGGTGGCGTCCAAGCCGGCCCAGTCCGCGCGGTCGTTGTAGCCGCCGTCCCCGGCGTCGCCGACCACCAGGTCCAGGACGCGGACCCTGGTGAGGTCGACGTCGGCCTGGCGGGTGCCGTCGCGGTTGAGGACACCGCTGTCGAACAGCACCTTGCCGTCACCGAGCACCTGGAAGGTCGAAGTGCCGCCTTCCGGGCCTACGTTGCGGACCGCGTCGTCGATGCCGACGGTGGCCGTCAGCCGGGTGCAGCGGTCGCCGAGGTAGTAGCGGATGGTGGAGGGGGAGGCGACACCGATACCGGTGGAGTACTCCTGCCCGAGCAGGCTGATCGGCGTCCAGCCGCCGACGCTGCGGTCGACGGTCGGGGTCATCCATCCGCTGGTGGCGCTGATCCAGTCGTGGTGGGACAGGGCGACGTCGCCGTGCGGAGGCGCCGGTGCCACCACGAGCGTCGTGGCCGTCTCCTGTCGTAGGCGCTTCTTGCCGGTGGCCTCGTAGGTGGTGGTCGCGGTCAGGGTGGCGCTGCCTGGTGCCGCGGCGTCCGGCAGGTTGACCGTGAAGGTGAAGGTCGCGGAGCCGCCTGGCAGCAGCTGTTTCGGCGCGGTTCCGGTCGGGCGAGCCGTCCATCCGGTGGGAGCCGCCAGCTCGACGCGCGGAGCGAAGACGGGCTGCGGGCTGTCGTTGCGGACGTCGACCACGACCCGCGCCTGGTCACCGCCGGCGACCACCGGGGCGATGCCGGCCGGCACGGTGTCGCCGCCGACCTTCGTGACCTGGGGCAAGCCGGCCACGACGTGCGGGAGGCCGGGCTTGCCCGTGGCCGGGGCGACGCGGAAGAGGGCCGCGCCGTGGGCCGGGACGGCGGCACTGATCGTGCCGGCGCTCTCGGTGATCTGGTCGGTCCATGCGTTCTTCAGGGTGAACCGGCTTCCGTTCAGGCCGACCGAGGACGCCTTGGTGGTCAGGGTCGCCGGGCTGTCGCCGCGGTTGAGGAGCACCACGGCCCGGTCGCCGTTCGCGAGCCGCTTGACCCAGGTCTCCGTCGTGCCGGCCGGGCCGACGCGGACGGCCTGGACTGCGGCGCTGTCCTGGTTGATGGCGAGGACGTCACGGTCCGCGAGGATGCCGAGCGAGGTCTTGCTGAGCTTGCGGATGTCGCTGCCGATCACCAGCGGCGCGGCCGCGACCGACCAGAGGGTCATCTGGGTGCGGAACTCCTCGTCGCTCATGCCGAGTTCGGGGCCCAGGTAGTCGGGGTCGTTGAAGTGTCCCGGGCCGGCCGCCTCGGGATGCCGCGCGTTGGCGTCGTAATTGCGCAGCACGTCCTTGAACTTGATCTCACCGACGAAGCCGACGTCCGTGTAGGTGCGCCAGGACTGGGCGATGGCCGGTGCGTAGGACCAGGAGTACGTCGACTGCTGCTCCTCGGGGTAGTTGCCCCAGTCCGGGGAGGTGACGGGGTTGCAGAGGTTGAAGATCATGGGGCGGCCGCTGGCGTTGTGGCGCAGGGCGTTGGCGAACTGCGTGTAGACGGTCTTCGGGTCGAGGTCGGCGGCGATGCCGCAGAGGTAGTCCACCTTGACGGCGTCGAACTTCCAGGCGGCGAACTGGTCGGCGTCGCGCTGGTAGTAACCGTGGCTGCCCAGCCCGCACTTGCCGGGGATGTAGGGGCCGGCGTCGGTGTAGATCCCGGCCTTGAGGCCCTTGGAGTGGATGTAGTCGACGAGCGGCTTCAGCCCGTCAGGGAACTGGGCGGGGTTGGGGACCAGGTCCCCGGCCGCGCTGCGCGGGGTGGGCGCGGCCCAGTTGCCGTCGATCCAGACGTACTTGTATCCGGCGTCGCGCAGACCGCTGCTGACCAGGAAGTCGGCGGTCGACTCGATCTCCGCCGCGGTCGGGTCGCCGCCGAGTGCGTAGTAGGTGTTCCAGCCCATGTACGGCGTCGGGCTCAGCACCTGTGGGGAGGCCGATGCCGGGACCGCGGTGTCGCCGCGCGGGGGAGTGGCGTGGGCGGGGGCCTGAACGACCAGCAGCGCGGTCAGCAGGGCCAGGAGGACGGTGAGATGTCGTTTCACGTCGGATCCTTCGTTGTCCGATCAGGCGTGCCGGACCGTCCCGGTCGTGCGGCGGGGGGTATGTGGGACCAGTCGATGTCCGCTTGCCTGCGGGTGGTTGCGAGGATCTTGCAGGGGGTGTGGGACCGCGTCAAGATTAATTACTAAATTAAGCATTAGGGGTCGCGTCAGGCCGGGGAGCCGCCCGGATCCGAGCTGTGGCCAGGCTGCGCGGGCTCCAAGTCACGGCCAGACCGCCCGGCAACAATAATTAGGAATAAATGTTGACAGGGCTCTGGCCGACTGCCAGAGTCGTCGCCGCGCCGCCCCCGAACTCGGGGGAGTGGCGAGCGGCTTGACGCCGCGAAGACCGCGCCGGAACCCGAGGACCATGATCCGCGGCCGATCCTGCCGCGGCCACGAATCCCCGCCCCGCACCCCCCGAGCCGCTGAGGGCCCCGGCATCACTGCCGCCCTCCGCCCCAGAGAAAATAAATTAGTAATTATCTTGACGTGGCCGCACCGCCACGCGAATCTTGGTTGGCCGCGCCGGGCCCGTCCGAGCCCCGAACCCCACGGACCCGCCGCGCGAACCCTCAGGGAGACCCACCCATGTCGAACCCGCACACCAGCCGCAGACGCTTCCTCGCCGGGCTCGGCGCCACCGGTACGGCGGCGCTGCTCAGCGGCTGCGTCACCTCGACCTCGTCCTCGAAGTCCTCGTCCTCGGGCGCGGTCAGCCTCCAGTCCAACCTGTCCGCCCCGCAGGCCAAGGCGGCGATGGAGGACCTCGTCGCGGCCTACGGCAAGAAGGACACCGGACGTGTCACCCTCAACACGGTCGCCGCGGAGACGTTCCGCACCCAGCTGCCGACCTACCTGACCTCCGCCAACCCGCCGGACGTCTACACCTGGTACCCCGGCTCGGTGGCGGACGCCTACGCCAAGAAGGACCTGCTGCTCGGCCTCGACGACCTGTGGGCCTCCTCGCCCGACCTCAAGCGCTACTCCACGGCGCTCAACACCCTGTGCACCTCGAGCTCCGGCAAGAAGGTGTTCGTGCCCTCCACCTACTACTGGTGGGGCATGTTCTACCGGAAGTCCAACTTCGCCAAATGGGGCGTGAGCGAGCCCAAGACCTGGGACGACTTCCTCGACCTGTGCGACAAGCTCAAGTCCAAGGGGGTGGCGCCGATCGGGCTCGGCGCCGGCGGCAACACCCCCTGGGTGGCCTCCGCCTGGTTCGACTACCTCGACATACGGATCAACGGTGCCCCGTACCACCGTGAACTCCTCGCCGGAAAGCACCGGTTCGACGACCCCGAGGTGCGCAAGGTCTTCGACCGCTGGACGGAGCTGCTGCCGTACTTCGACCCCAACGGCACCGCCCTCGCCTTCCAGGACGCCACGACCGCGCTGCTCAACGGACGCACCGGCATGATGCTGATCGGCACCTTCTTCGCCGACGCGGCCCCCAAGGACGCCCTCGACGACATCGACTTCTTCCGCTTCCCGGTGATCGACCCCAAGGTGCCGCTCGCCGAAGAGGCCCCCGTCGACGGCTACTTCGCCAGCGCACGCACCGGCCGCGCCGAGCGGGTCACCGAGCTGATGGGCTATCTCGCCACCGCACAGGCGCAGGAGATCTACATCAAGGGCTCCTCCGGCACGGTCCTGCCCTGCAACCCCGATGCCAAGGACGCCGGCACGGCACTGGTGAAGAAGGGCCGCGCCCACATCGACGAGGCGGTCGAGATCACCCAGTTCTTCAACCGGGACTCCAGCGACGCCCTGCAGCCCACCGCCGACACCGCGCTGACCAAGTTCATCGCACAACCCAAGGCGATCGGCTCAATCCTCACCGACTGGCAGCGCGACGCGCAGAAGATCTGGAGCGCCTGAGGTGGCCGTGCTCACCCCCGTACGCCCGGCCCCGGCCGTCACGCCCACCGGCGGACGCGGCCGGGGGCCCGCCCGCCGGGTCCCGCCGCTCGTCCTCGCCTTCGTCCTGGTGCCATTGCTCGCCGAGGCCGTGTGGGTCTTCTGGCCCGCCCTTCAGGGCTTCTACCTCGCCCTGACCTCCTGGGACGGCGTCTCCGCGCCGCGCTTCGTCGGCCTGGGCAACTTCCGGGAGATGGCCGGCGACGAGGTCTTCAGGACCGCGGCCGTCGACACCGTCCTGTGGCTGGTCCTGTTCGGCGGACTGTCGGCCGTGCTGGGTCTCGCCACGGCCCTGCTCCTGCAGCAGGAGCGGCGCGGTGTCGGCTTCTACCGGGCCGCCCTCTTCCTGCCCGTGGTGTTCTCCCTGGTCGCCACCGCCCTGGTGTGGCAGGCCATCTACCAGCCGGACGGCGTCCTCAACCAACTCCTGGGCGCCGTAGGGCTGGAGAGCCTGCGACACGCCTGGCTCGCCGACCAGGACACCGCCCTGTACGCGGTCATCGTGCCCGCACTGTGGCGCCAGATCGGCTACGTGATGGTGCTGTACCTCGCCGGCCTCAAGGGCATCGACCCGGTGCTGTACGAGGCCGCCAAGGTCGACGGCGCGAGCGCCTGGCAGCGCTTCCGGCACGTCACCCTTCCTCAACTGCGCAGCGTCAACGCGGTCGTTCTGTCCGTCATCGTCATCGACTCGCTGCGCTCCTTCGACGTCGTGTGGTCGCTGACCCGCGGCGGCCCCTACCACTCGTCCGAGCTGCTGAGCACCTACATGTACTCGACCGCCTTCCAGTCCCTGCGCCTGGGCTACGGCTCCGCGCTCGCCGTCGTCATCTTCGCGCTGGCGTTCGGCGTCATCTGCTCCTACCTGGTGCGCGCCTTCCGGGAGGCCGACTGATGTCCGCCCACTCGACCGCCGTGAAGCGCCGACGGGCCGCCACCGCGGGCTTCCACCTCGGAGCCGGGGCGCTGTCCGTGCTGTGGCTGCTGCCCATCGCCCTGGTGCTGGTCACCAGCCTGCGCTCCTTCGACGACATCGCCGCCCACGGGCTCGGCAGCCTCCCGCACTCCTTCACCCTCGACAACTTCCGCCTGGCCTGGGTCGACGGCGGCCAGCAGCGCGCCCTGATCAACAGCCTGCTCGTCACCGTCCCGTGCGTACTGATCACCCTGGCGCTCGCCGCGATGGCGGCGTTCGCCCTCAGCCGCTACGACGTCCCCCTGCGCCGGACGCTGTTGTTGCTGATGCTCGGCGGCAACCTGCTGCCCCCGCAGATCCTGCTCATCCCCGTCTCCAAGCTCAGCGAGATGATCGGCGTCTACGACACGCTGCCCGCCCTCGTCGGCGTGCAGATCGGCTTCGGCGTCGGCTTCTACGTCTTCGTCCTGCACGGCTTCATGCGGGCCATCCCCGATGAGATCCAGCAGGCCGCCGTCGTGGACGGCGCCGGCCCCTGGCAGATCTTCTGGCGGATCATCCTCCCCCTGACCCGCCCCGCGCTCGCCGCGCTCAGCGCGCTGTCCTTCACCTGGATCTTCAACGACCTGCTGTGGGCGATCACCGTGCTGCGCAGCGACACCAAGATGCCGATCACCGCCGCCCTCATCGGTTTGCAAGGGCAGTACGTGTCGATGTGGAACGTCATCGCCGCCGGCTCCGTCATCGCCGCCGCGCCCACCGTCGCCGTCTTCCTGCGCTTCCAGCGGCACTTCGTGGCGGGCCTCAACCTGGGAGCGGTGAAATGACGACCCCGCCCGGCCGTACGACTGAGCTCGACGGAACGATCCCGCCCTGCCGCACGACCGGCCACAACGGCACGACCCCGCACGACCACAGGACCCGGCACGACGACATGACCTCACAAGACCGCTGGACCCTGCACACCCAGCACACCAGCTACACCGTCCGGCTGTCTGCGGACGGCCCCTGGGCCGAACTCGCCGCCTGGGGACCGCACGGCGTCGAGCACGGCCCGTCGGCACTCGACTGGTCCCGTCGCACCCACTTCATCACCCCCGCCGACGCGGCCCCCGCTGAATACATCCCGCAGGGCCTGCGCCCGTTCACCGGTGCCGACCTCGTCGTCGGGCACGCGGACGGTGAACGCGGACTGTGGTGGCACTTCACCGGCGCCACCCAGGACGCGCGAGGGCTGCGGCTGACGTTCACCGACGACGTCGCCGGCGCGGACGTCACCCTGTGCTACACCACGGTGCCCGACACCGACGTCATCCTGCGCTGGACCGAGCTCACCTGCACCGGCGCACACGAACTGCGCCTGGAACGCCTCGACTCGGCCGCCGTCAACGTGCCCGTCACCGACGGAGCCCGCCTCACCTACCTGAGCGGACAGTGGTCGCAGGAGTTCACCCGTACCCAACTCCACCTGCGGCGCGGCACGTTCACCATGGGCAGCACCCAGGCCGTCCCCGGCCACGCCTACGCCCCCTGGATCGCCGTACAAGATGCTGCCCTGCCCGAGGACACGGCGCCCACCTACGGCATCGCCCTGGAGTGGCCCGGCAACTGGCACATCACCGCCGAGGCCGAGCCCGGCGGCGCCGTCCGCGTCCGCGCCGGACGTCAGCCGCACGAGGGCGCCGTGATCCTGGCACCCGGCGACACCCTGACCACGCCCCGCCTCGCCTGCGCCTTCAGCGCGGACGGACTCGACGGGCTGTCCAGGGTCTGGCACCGCTACGAGCGCCACCTCAGCGGCGCCCGCCTGCACCGCCCGCGCAAGGTCCTCTACAACTCCTGGGAGGCCACCGGCTTCGGCGTCGACGCCGTCGACCAGCTCGAACTCGCCAAGGCGGCCGCCGACATCGGGGCCGAGCTGTTCGTCGTGGACGACGGCTGGTTCACGGGCCGTGCCGACGACACCGGCGGCCTGGGCGACTGGCACCCCGACCCGGCGAAGTTCCCGCAGGGCTTCGGCGCCTTCATCGATGACGTGCGCGCACTGGGACTCGGCTTCGGTCTGTGGGTCGAACCGGAGGCCGTCAGCCCTGGCAGCCGCCTGTACGCCGAGCACCCCGACTGGGTCTACCGCGTGGAGGGCCGCCCCGGCCGGCTGGTGCGCAACCAGCTCCTGCTGGACCTCGGCCGCACCGACGTGCAGGACTTCGTGATCGGCACGTTCGACCGGCTGCTGGGGGACTATCCCATCGAGTACCTCAAGTGGGACATGAACCGTCCGCCCACCGAGCGGGGCCGGCCCGCAGCGGGCCCCGCCGACCGCCTCGACCTGGACGCCGCGCACGTCACCGGATACCTGCGGATCCTGGACCACCTGCGCGCCCGCCACCCGCACGTCACCGTGGAGGGGTGCGCCGGCGGCGGCGCACGCATCGAGCATGCCACCCTGGCCCGCACCGACGTGGTCTGGCCCAGCGACAACACCGCTCCGCTGGACCGGCTCGCCATCCAGTACGGCTTTCTGCACGCCCACGCCCCGCACGTCATGAGCTCCTGGGTCACCGACGCCCCCGGCGTCTTCGACCCGCGCCCCCGCTCGCTCGCCTTCCGCTTCGTGCTGGCGATGTGCGGCGTCCTGGGCGTGGGAGGCGACCTGCGTTCCTGGGACGCCGACCGGCGCACCGAGGCCGCCCACTGGATCGCCCGGTACAAGCGGATCCGTGACGTCGTCCACCACGGCGAGACACGTCTGCTCGGCACTCCCGAGCAGGCGACCTGCGGCGTGCAGTACACCGAGGCCGACGGACCGCGCGTCGTGGTCGCCGCCTTCAGCACCGGCCGCCTGGACGGGGCCCCGCTGGTGCCCGGCCGCCCCGCCCGGCTGCGGCTGCGCGGCCTGGACCCGGCCGCCGTGTACACGGACGAGGAGACTGGTACCGAGTACAGCGGCGCCCACCTGCTGCACTACGGTCTTGCGTTCAGCTGGAGCGCGGGCCACGACGCCCACCTCACCGTCCTGACCCGCCGATAGCCGCATGACCCCCCAGCCCCCCCACGAAGGAGCCCAACCCCACGATGGATCAGCCCGTACGACGGCCCGGCGCCCGCTTCTCCGGCCGCACGGCCGTGGTCACCGGAGCGGCCTCCGGTATCGGAGCCGCCACCGCCGCGCGCCTGGCCGAGGAGGGAGCCGCCGTCGTCCTCACCGACATCGCCGAGGAGCGCGGCACGGCCGCCGCGGAGCAGATCGTCCAGGGCGGCGGGCAGGCACGTTTTGTCGCCGCCGACGTGGCGGCCGAGGAGGACTGGGCGAGCGTCGTCTCGGCCGCCCACGCCTTCGGGCCGGTGGATGTCCTGGTCAGCAACGCGTTCACGGTCGACGTCACGCCCGCCCACGAGATGACCCTGCCCTCCTGGCAGCGCCAGCTCGACGTGAACCTCACCGGCAGCTTCCTCGGTCTGCGCGCGGTCCTGCCCGATCTGCGGGCCAGGGGCGGCGCGGTAGTGTTGATCTCATCCGTCCATGCGCACCGGGGCATTCCCGGTCACCCCGCCTACGCCGCCTCGAAGGGGGCCCTGCTCTCCCTGTGCGGGCAACTCGCCGTCGAGTACGGGCCCGAGGTGCGGGTCAACGCCGTCGTACCGGGGCCGATCCTGACCGCGGCCTGGGACCGGGTGCCCGAGGACGAGCGCGAGCGCAGCGTCGCCGAGACCGCCGCCCGCCGCTTCGGCACCCCCGAGGAGGTGGCCGCGGCCATCGCCTTCCTCGCCGCCGACGAGGCCTCCTACATCACCGGCACGAGCCTCGTCGTGGACGGCGGCTGGAGCGTCGTGAAGGCTTCCGCATGAGCACCCGCACCGTGCCGCCGACGAACCCCGCCCGGTCCCTCACGGGCTCCGGGCACCGCACCCAGCAGAAAGGCTCGACCACATGACGCCCTACGCCAGCCGCGGCGTGCACGGCCAGACGGTGGAGGCCCTCGCCCGCCGCATCCTGGGCGGCCAGATCGCCGAGGGGGCCACCCTCGACCTGGTGGCGCTCCAGAGCGAGCTGGACGTGAGCCTGACCGCGCTGCGCGAGTCGCTGAAGGTGCTCGCGGCCAAGGGCATGGTCGACGCCCGCCAAAAGCGCGGCACCTTCGTACGGGCTCGGGCCGACTGGAACCTCCTCGACGCCGACGTCCTGCGCTGGCAGTTCGAGGGCGGCAGCGCCGGCGAGGCCGACCAGGCCCTGCTGCGGAACCTGTCCGAGGTCCGCTCCATCATCGAGCCCGCCGCCGTCCGCCTGGCCGCCGAGCGCCGCACCGACGCCGACCTCACCGCCCTGGAGGACGCGCTCACCGCGATGGGACACACCGGCCCCGACCCCGCGCACGCCATCGACGCCGACCTCGCCTTCCACCGCGCGCTGCTCGCCGCCACCCACAACGAACTCCTCGAACGCATGGAGATGGTGCTCGAGTCCGGCCTCGCCCACCGCGACCGGATCGTGCACTCCTCCCCGCACAGTGAGGACCCCGTCCCGGCCCACCGCGCCGTCCTGGACGCCGTACGCGCCCAGGACCCCGTGGCCGCCGAGACCGCCATGCGTGCCCTGCTCGAACAGGCCGGCCGCGACCTGGACCGCATCGGCACCACCGACGAAGCGGAAGGCCCCACCACTCAGTGAAGATCACCCGTATCGAGACCTTCCTGGTCCCGCCGCGCTGGCTGTTCTGCCGCGTGGAGACCGACGACGGCGTGGTCGGCTGGGGCGAACCCGTCGTGGAGGGCCGGGCCGAGGTCGTCCGGGCCGCCGTGGACGTCCTGGCCGAGTACCTCGTGGGGCAGGACCCGCTGCGCATCGAGGACCACTGGCAGGTGCTCACCAAGGGCGGCTTCTACCGGGGCGGCCCCATCCTGTCGAGCGCCGTCGCCGGCCTCGACCAGGCCCTGTGGGACATCGCCGGCAAGACGTACGGCGCCCCCGTGCACGCCCTGCTGGGCGGCCCCGTCCGCGACAGCGTGCGGGTCTACGCCTGGGTCGGCGGCGACGAGCCCGCGCAGCTCACCGAGCAGGTCGCCGAACAGGTCGAGGCGGGCTTCACCGCGGTCAAGATGAACGCGGCGGGCCCGACCTCACCGATGGCCACCGCCGCCGAGACGGCGGCCGTCGTCGGCCGGGTCGCCGCCGTCCGCGAGGTCCTGGGCCCCGACCGCGACGTGGCCGTCGACTTCCACGGCCGCTTCACGGCCGCCGCCGCCCGCCGCGTGCTCACCGAACTCGCCCCGCTGCACCCGCTGTTCGTCGAGGAACCCGTCGTACCCGAACACGGCCACCTCCTGGGCCAACTCGTAGCCGCCGCCTCCGTTCCGCTGGCGACCGGCGAACGCCTCTTCTCCCGCGCCGAGTTCCTGCCCGCGCTCGCCGCCGGCATCGCCGTCGCCCAGCCCGACCTCTCCCACGCGGGCGGCATCTCCGAGGTCCACCGCATCGCCTCCCTCGCCGACACCTACGGCGCACAGCTCGCCCCGCACTGCCCGCTGGGCCCGATCGCCCTGGCCGCCAGCCTCCAAGTCGCCTTCGCCACACCGAACTTCCTCATCCAGGAGCAGAGCCGGGGCATCCACTACAACAAGGACGCCGACCTGCTCTCCTACGTCGTCGACCCCGAGCCCTTCCGGTTCACCGCCGGACACGCCCACCGCTGCGTCGCGCCCGGTCTCGGCATCACCGTCGACGAGAGCGCCGTACGCGCCGCCGACCGCACCGGGCACGCCTGGCGCAACCCCGTGTGGCGGCACCCCGACGGCTCGTTCACGGAGTGGTGACCATGCCCCTGGCGTTCACCACCGACCCCGCACACGGCGGACGCTGGACCTCGCTAGGTGACGGCGAGCGCGAATGGCTGTGGCACCGCCCGGATCCCGCACGCCAACGGGTCGCACCCGGCGATGCCTTCGTGGACGCGGGCGGCCTGGAGGAGTGCCTGCCCACCGTGCGGGGCCTGCCCGACCACGGGGACGTCTGGTCCCGGCCGTGGTCACGCGACGGTGACACCGAGCGCGTGGACTGCGACGCGTTCACCCTCACCCGCACCGCGCGGTCCACCGCCGACGGCGTCGAGGCGCACTACACGCTCCGGGCCGACCCCGGCTACCGCTTCATATGGGCCGCCCACGCGCTCCTCGACCTCTCCGAGAAAGCCGAACTCCGGGCCAGTGCAGGCGTGTCCACCCGGATCTTCCCCGAGGCGTCCACCCTGCTCGACGCCCCGTGGCCGGACGGCGCCGCCTGGGTCGAAGGCGACTGGCCCGCACCCTGCGGACTGCGCCTTGACCGGTTCGGCCCCGAGGACGGCACCGCCGTCGGCGCGGTCCTCGCGGCCGACCGGGTCTGCGTCCACGACGGAACCGACCGGCTCAACCTCGCCGTAGCCGCCGAAGGGCAGCCGGTGTCGGTCGCCCTGTGGCGCAACCTGGGCGGCTTCCCCGCGACGGCCCCCTACCGCAGCACCGGTGTCGAGCCCATGCTCGGCCGCACCTTCGACCTCGCCGAAGCGGGCCCGGAGGACGCGGCACACGTCCCCGCTTCCGGCGAAGTGCGCTGGCGCCTCACCCTGACCGCCGACTGCGGCTGCCCCTGACCCCCAGCCGCCCTGCTGAGAAACGACCCGACACACAAGGAGTTCCCTCGCGTGGACCTACGAGCCGCCCTGGCCGACCGCCGCCTCGTCGCCATCGTCCGCGGAGGCGACGCCGACGCCGCGCTGCGCACCGTCCTGGCCCTGGCCCAGGAGGGCATCGACCTGATCGAGGTGTCCCTCAGCGGCGCCGACGCGCTCGGCGTCATCACCCGCTGCGCACACGAACTCGGGCCCGACCGGCCGATCGGCGCGGGCACCGTCCTCACCGCCGACGACGCACGCGCCGCACGCGATGCTGGCGCCGCCTTCGCCGTCACCCCCGGCCTCGGAGCGGGCGCCGACACCGCCCGCGAGCTCGGCCTGCCCGTCCTCGCGGGCGTCATGACCCCCACCGAGATCATCACGGCCCAGGCCCGGGGCGCCGACGCACTGAAACTCTTCCCCGCCGCCCAGGCCGGGGGACCGGCCTACCTCAAGGCGTTGCGCGCGCCCTTCCCCGACGCCGTGTTCGTGCCCGTCGGCGGAGTGGACCTGGACGCCGCCCGCGCCTACCTCGCCGCCGGTGCCACCGCCGTCGGCGTCGGCTCTCCGCTCGTCGGCGACGCCGCTGACGGCGGCAGCCTGAGCGCCTTGCGAGAGCGTGCCCGCGCCTTCCTCGCCGCCGTCGAGGAGACCGCCGGATGACCGCGCCGCCCTCTCTGCTGACGGGCCCCGATCGTCTGGAACTGGGGGAGGGGATCCGCTGGACGGGCGACGGCGTCGTCCTGGTGGACATCCTCCAAGGACGCCTGTTCCGCGCCGCCGACGATCCCCGCCAGCCGCTGCGCGAGATCCTCCGACTGCCCGTCCCGCTGGGCGCGGTGGCACCCGTCGCCGACCACCCCGGCACGTGGATCGCCGCCGCCGGCACCGGCGTATGCCTCCTCCCGCCGGACGGCATCCCCCGATGGCTGGCCACACCCGAAGACCCTCCCGGACCGGCCATGCGCATGAACGACGGCATCGCGGACCCCTCCGGCCGGTTCTGGGCGGGCAGCATGGCCTACGACGGCACACGGGGCGCCGGCACCCTGTACCGCGTCGACCACGACGGCTCCGTGACCCCTGTCGTCGAGGGCCTCACCATCCCCAACGGCCCTGCCTTCACCGAGGACGGACGCACCATGTACCTCGCCGACAGCGCCCAGGGGATCGTTCGCCGCTACCCGGTCGACCCCGACACCGGGCACGTCGGCAGCCCCGAGGAGTCCTTCACGGTGGACGAGGGCAGCCCGGACGGCATGACCGTCGATGCCCAGGGCGCCGTATGGTGCGCGGTCTGGGGCACGGGCACGGTCCGACGCCACCTTCCGAACGGCGACCTCGACCGGGTCGTCCACCTTCCCGCCCGGCAGCCGGCCGGAGTCTGCCTCGAAGGCACGCTGCTGCACATCACCACCGCCACGGTGGGCCTGGAAGCACCCGGCCCGTACGACGGAGCGGTGTTCACCCTGCCCGTCGACGTGCCCGGTACGCCGACCCCCGCATTCCGGCTCGCCCCCTCGGCACCGCTCGCAGGAGACCTGGCATGACGGACTCGTGGCGCCCGCCGCGTGGACGCGTGGTCTGCGTCGGCGAAACGATGGCCGCCCTGGCCCCTGCCCCTTCCGGGCCCCTCGCTGATGCCGACCAGCTCAGCCTGTCGGTGGCGGGAGCCGAGTCCAACGTGGCGATGTACCTCGCCGATCACGGCATCGAGGCGACCTGGCTGTCGGCACTCGGCGACGACCCGCTGGGGGCCCGGGTAAGCGCCGTCGTGGCCGCAGCCGGGGTCGACGTCGCCCACGTGAGCACCGACCCGGACCGGCCGACGGGCTTGATGCTGAAGAACCCGTCCCCCTCAGGCACGCGGGTCCACTACTACCGCAAGGGCTCAGCCGCCTCCGCTCTCGGCCCCGGCCTCCTCGACCACGAGGCGCTGCGCACGGCGGCTCTCGTGCACTTCACCGGCATCACACCGGCCCTGTCTGCGTCCTGCCGCGAGCTGGTCACCGACGCCTTCGCGGTCCCCGCCGCCGAACGGCCGTATGCCATCAGCTTCGACGTCAACCACCGCGCCCAGCTCTGGCCCGAGGCCACCGCCCCGCAGGTGCTGCACGACCTCGCCGGGCGCGCCGACATCGTCTTCGTCGGCCTGGACGAGGCTCAGGACCTGTGGGGCGCCCACCTGACCGCCATCGCCGTACGCGAATTCCTGCCGGCACCACGCATCGTCGTCGTCAAGGACGGCCCCCGTGAGGCCACGGCCTTCACCGCCGCGGGCTCGGTGACGGTCCCCGCCCCACTCACTCAGGTGACCGAACCGGTGGGCGCGGGCGACGCTTTCGCAGCGGGCTTCCTCACGGGCCTGCTGAGGGGTGAGCCACTGAATCGATGCCTACGCCTCGGCCACATCACAGCCGCGTCGGCCCTGAGCGTGACGGGAGACCATGGCCCACTCCCACCCCACTCGACCATCGACCGGCTCCTGGACCTCACGGATGAGCAGTGGAAAGACGTGCGGTTCACCTGTGGTTTTGGGTACGCCGACAAGTGATCCTGATACCGAACCGTGCGAGGTCCGGGTCCGATATGGCGGTGCGGCAACCGGTACCGGGCTCGGTGCGCACTCCCGCACGCATGCGCGCCGCCCACGCGGGTGTACTGCACCGTGCACACCCGGTCCGCGAGCGTGCCGCGCGGGGTGCGTACCGTAGGCGGGGAAGTGCATTGCATCGTGCACGCCACGTCGCGCCGCCCCTCGATGGGCACCGTGCCGCATGGGCGCGGCCGTGGGGCCGGTCAAGGCCGGCTATTCAGCCGGGCAGAAGCGTTTTGCCGCCAACGGTGAGCGATCAGCCCATCGCATGGAGTGACTCGGGCTATTTGTGGGCTGGGACGTTTCGTGTGACGGGGAGGGCTGGCCGGTGGTTCTGTCGATCAATGTTGCGGTTCTGCTGGCGGTCATCATCGTCGTACGGCTGCGGCGGCGTACGGAAGCCCGGAGCCGGAACGACGAGAAGTTGACCGTCGTGATTGTGCTGGTTTTCGGTGTGTTGATCGCCCCTACCGCGTTCGGCCAGACCATCTTCGATGTTGTTGGTCAACTTGCGCAGGGCGTTACCGAGTCGGGCAGTCCCTGAGCGCTGTGCGCATCCGGGCCCACTGGAAGCCGTTGAGACTCCCTGCCCCGGCTTTTCGAGAGGAGACCAGGTCGGCATCTGCCAGTGCCGGCACCGTTTCCGGTTACCAGGTTCGGTTCATCGCGGCGGAGCGGCCCGTTCACCCGCCACACGCTCTCAGCGCCCGCACGAGCCGGTCCGCGCCGTCCTCGACCACGCCTTCGCGGAACTCGGCGGCGATCCGCTGGGCGTCCGCCCGCCCGGAGGTCAGACACCAGTCCCACCAGCGTTCCAGCTCGCCTTGGTCCATCCGCTCGCCGGCCACCAGTGCGGGCCATCCGCAGGCACTCGCCTGCGCGCTCACCTTCGCCCCGCCCTCCACAGGGTCGACGGCCAGTACCGGAACACCCGCGCGCAGCGAGAGGACCAGGCCGTGCAGCCGGTCGGTGACGACGAGGTCCAGGCGGCTGAGCACGGACTCCAACTGGTCGGGTGTCGCGCACAGCCGCCAGTCGCGTGTATCGAGACGTGTGTCGAGCTGCAGACGGGCGCAGTCCTTTCCCAGCAGCCAGTCTCCGAGCCGCTCGGCGACTTCCTGGTGGCGCCGCCTGTGCCCGTACTCCTGCTGACCGTGCGTGAGCACTGTCCCGACCACCGGTCGTGACGGCAGGGCGGGTGCCCGGGCGGCCAGGTCCCGGCCGGGCTCGCAGTCAACGGCATCGCGGGCCAGTACCTGGTGGAAGCCGGTCACTGCGGTGCTGGCCGGGTCGACGATCGAGGTTCCCACCGCGATGCGCACGCAATGGGAGAACCGCTCGTGAAGTTCCTCCACCTGCCTTCCGTGCACTGGACCGCAGACGAAGACCAAGTGGGAGTACTCCTCGGGCCGCACGTCCTCCAGGTGCAGCACACCCGGCCGGAAACCTGGACTCCAGACGACATCATGGGCGATGCCCGCGCGGCCCAGCACGTCACGGACCCGATCCAGGGCCAGTACGTCCCCGGCCGTCACTTCGCCGTGCAGGAAGCTGAACCACCCGGCCACCAGCAGTCTGCCGCGCGCTCCCGGCAAGGGTCCCACCCAGGGTTCGGACACAGCCCCACGGGTGCCCGGTGGAACGGGGGCCAATCAGGCGCCCGGGACATCGCAGACAGAGCTGGCGTACGGCCGCGGGCGGGAATCCGCGCCGCGGGAGCGCGCAACGAGAGGCGCGGCAGCTCGGCACGCGCCGCTGGTCGGCGTGTGGGACAACGAGCGCACGCACTGGATGCCGGGCCTGCGCACCGACGCCGCCGCGCACGACTGGCTGACGCTGTTGCGCTGCCCACCTGTACCGGAAAGGAGCTGAATGCCAACATCCATTCCTCCGGGAAGCGCGAGGAACTGCACTGATGTGATGCCGCTCACGCCATGTCACGGGAACGACGGTAGCGGTGTCTTGGGGGCATGACCGACACGAAGCAGTCCGCAGTCCTGATCACCGGCGCCAACAAGGGCCTGGGCCACGAGGCCGCCCGCCGCCTCGGAAAGCTGGGATGGAAGGTGTTCCTCGGCTCCCGGGACGAGGAACGGGGCCGCGAGGCCGCCGAGAAGCTGGCCGTTGACGGCATCGACGTCGTCCTGGTCCCGCTCGACGTCACCTCGGAGGAGTCCGTGGCGGCCGCCGAGGAACTGGTCCGCACGCACACCGACCGGCTGGACGTCCTGATCAACAACGCCGGCGCGCCGGGCCACGCGATCCACCCCGCCCAGGCGACCGTCGCCGAGGTCCACGCCGTCTACGACACCAACGTGTACGGCCCGATCCGCGTCACCCACGCCTTCCTGCCGCTGCTGCAGGCCGCCGACCACCCGCGGGTCGTGATGGTGTCCAGCGCCGTCGGCGCGTTCTCCGTGGTGACCGATCCGGAGCAGCCGGTTGCGAAGATGCACGAACTCGCCTACAGCTCCTCCAAGGCGGCACTGAACATGCTCACCGTCCGCTATGCGCAGGCGTTCCCAGGCATCAAGTTCAACGCCGCCACCCCCGGCGAAGTCGTGAACCACACCTTCGCAGCCACCGACATGAACAACAACATGGGCCAGCTGACCGTGACCGAGGGCACCGATTCGATCGTCCGCCTGGCACTGCTGGACCCCGACGGCCCGAGCGGCACCTTCACAGATCGGCTCGGCCTAATCCAGTGGTGATCGCCCGGCTGCTTGGGGACCGGTCCACCGGTCGCCAGCCACGTCGAAGGTCGTAGCAGTGATCGAATACGGCGTCGGCCCCGCAACGGTCGCGGATCCGGCGCCCGACGCCGTGGACGTACTCCAGGAGACGTAGCTGCGCTGGACCGGCGTTGATCTGGAACAGGTGCTCAAACCGGCTCCGCGGCCGGCAGGGCCACCGTGAGACATACGTCGGGCAGTGGCTGCCCGAGCCGTTGATGACCGCTCCGGACGTGGCCGAGGACGTCGACCTGGCCGAGAGCGTGCGCTGGCCCTCTCATCGTCGCCACACGCCTGGTTGCGACCGTGGTGGCGCAGCCCGGACTGTCACGAGGGGAACCGCTCCGGGCGGAAGTCCGCGAGCAGCTCGTGTCTCTTCCCGCTGAGGATCTCCCAAGCCAGCAGTCGGCCGATCACCGGACCAAGCGTGATCCCACTGTGGGAAACGGCCTCGTAGTAGCCCGGCACGGACGTCACCGCTCCCACCGAGGGCCATCCGTCGGCGGGGATGGGCCGGTCGACGATTCGTGTCTCGGCGATGCGGGAGTCGCCGAGCTCGGGGACGACGTGGCGCGCCGATTCGTGGAGCAGCCGTGCGAGTTGGTCTGGCTCTTCGCCTGTGTCGATGAGTGCGTCGATCTCGCGGCTGTGGAGGACGACCGAGGTGTCTCCGGCAGGACGGATCTCGATGTGAGGCGCGTGCATGACCCGGTGAACGGGGACCTGAGCACAGTCGATTCTGGTGACGACGCCCGGTTCCGGGCGCATGGGCAGACGCCGTGTGACGAGCCCTGCGACGGCGGAGGCGCTGGGGCCCGCCGCGTTCACGACGATGTCGACGTCGAGACGGCTCCCGTCGGACAGAGCAACTGACCGGATGCTGCCATCGGCATCGCTGGCAATGTCGCATACGGCGGTGCCGGACCGGAGTTCGGCGGTGGATGCGGCGGCCTGGCCCACCAGGCGGCCGACAAGGTGGCGTCCGTGGACCCAGGCTTCGTCGGGGTAGAACAGGACCGGTACATCGTCGGGCATCGTGAGAGCAGGTTCGAATCGGCTACGGACCTCGGCGCCTGTGTACCTCTCGACCCGGTAGTCCCAGTCGGCCAGCAGTTCGGCTGTCTCCAGGAACTTCGCCTCCACCGCGGGATCGTCTGCCCAGCGCAGGTGGCCGCTGGGATACCACCACGAGTCCGGCCCGATGGTCCCGGCAAGCTCACGGTGCGCTGCCATGCCTGCGACGTTCAGGTCGAAGTAGGACTTGCGCGCGGTCTTGTTGCTCGCGTTGACCCACGAGAAAGACCAGTTGCTGACGCCTTCGCCCGGCTGGCCTGCGTCGATGAAGACCACCTCGGCGCCCTGCCGGGACAGGTTCCAGCCCACACTCGCCCCGATGACGCCCACTCCGATGACAGCAACACGTTCAGGCCGCTTCACGGACCTGCTCCTCACGACCGGCCCCTTCCCAGATCACAGACGAACTCCCGTTTCCAGCCCGGACACCAGCAGTCCTCTCGTCGTACGGCAGGCAGACGACAATCACACTAGCCAGCAGCGCAGACACCCACACCTGACCTGGAGCGGTGGGCGGCGGCCGTGGGCAGGAGCCGACGGTGGTTGCCGCGTGCGGGCAGTGTCCGGTTCTCGATCGGTTTCTCTCGAGCGGACCGCGACGCCCGGGCCTCCCTGCAGTTCCTCCGCCGGGCCTACTTGTTCACAGCACCCTGGACGTCTTCGTGCAGATGGACGATCAGCCAGGCGGCGTCGCTGCCGCCGCGTCGCAGGACGGCGGTGTTGCGCGCCAGTGCCGGCGGGGCGGCGTGGA
>NZ_JBHUXV010000122.1:0-26829 GCF_042669125.1 Streptomyces sp. NPDC057253
TCGCGCCGCTGTGACGCACCCTTACGCCTGAGGGCCCGCAGCGGGGATGCTGCGGGCCCTCAGGCACTGCGGGTCTCGAGTCGCCTCCGGCGGCTCGGCTCACGCCTCGTCTCGGCGCAGGGACGGCTTCAGGTCCTTCAGTCGGCCCAGCAGGCCGTTCACGAACGAGGGCGACTCGTCCGTGGAGAACTCCTTCGCCAGCTGCACCATCTCGTCGAGCACCACGGCGTCCGGGATCTCGTCGGCCCAGATCAGCTCGTAGCCGCCGAGCCGCAGGATGTTGCGGTCGACGACCGGCATCCGGTCCAGCGTCCAGCCGACCGAGTACTGCGCGATCAGCTCGTCGATACGCTTCGCGTGCTCCGCGTACCCCTCGACCAGCTGCATCGTGTACTCGCTCACCGGGGGCTGCCGGGTGTCTTCCCGGGAGAGCCGGATCCAGTCCGCGAGGACCGTCAGGACGTCGACGCCGCGCTGGTCGCCCTCGAACAGGATCTGGAAGGCGCGCTTGCGGGCCGTGTTGCGGGCAGCCACGGTTAGCTGTTCACCCGGCCGAGGTAGTCGCTCGTGCGGGTGTCGACCTTGATCTTCTCACCGGTGGTGATGAAGAGCGGGACCTGGATCTGGTGACCGGTCTCCAAGGTGGCGGGCTTGGTGCCGCCGGTGGAGCGGTCGCCCTGGACGCCCGGCTCGGTCTCCTGGATGGTCAGCTCGACGGCGGCCGGCAGCTCGACGAAGAGCACCTCGCCCTCGTGCTGCGCGACGGTCGCGGTGAAGCCCTCGATGAGGAAGTTCGCGGCGTCGGCGACCGTCTTGCGGTCGATCATCAGCTGGTCGTAGGTCTCCATGTCCATGAAGACGAAGTACTCGCCGTCCATGTACGAGAACTGCATGTCGCGCTTGTCGACAGTGGCCGTCTCGACCTTGACGCCGGCGTTGAACGTCTTGTCGACGACCTTGCCGGACAGCACGTTCTTGAGCTTGGTGCGCACGAAGGCGGGGCCCTTGCCGGGCTTGACGTGCTGGAACTCGACGACGGACCACAGCTGGCCGCCTTCGAGCTTGAGCACCAGGCCGTTCTTGAGGTCGTTCGTGGAAGCCACGGTTGCGGAATCTCCTGGACTGACGTGGACGACCCCGGCGCACGCCTCTGCCTACAGGGCGAGCAGCTCCTTGGTCGTGATGGTGAGTAGCTCGGGTCCGCCGTCCGCCTCGGGGCGTACGACGAGCGTGTCATCGATCCGGACGCCGCCCCGTCCCGGGAGGTGGACCCCCGGTTCGACGGTGACCGGCACGCAAGCGTCCAGTTTACCCATGGCCGCGGGGGCCAGCTGCGGGTCCTCGTCGATTTCGAGTCCCACCCCATGTCCGGTCAGGGACGACAGACCCTCGTGGTGGCCCGCGGACTCCAGCACCTGCCGTGCCGCCCGGTCCACGTCGCGGTAGGCCGCGCCGGGCGCCAGGGACTCGCGGCCGGCGCGCTGAGCGGCGAAGACGAGGTCGTACAGCTCGATCTGCCAGTCGGCGGGGGACGTACCGATGACGAAGGTACGGCCGATCTCGCAGCGGTAGCCGCGGTAGTTCGCGCCCAGGCAGACGGAGAGGAAATCGCCCTCCTCGACCCGGCGGTCGGTGGGGCGGTGGCCGCGCCGCCCGGAGTTCGGGCCGGTGCCGACGGAGGTGGCGAAGGCCGGGCCGTCGGCGCCGTGGTCGACGAGCCGGCGCTCCAGTTCGAGGGCCAGGTGCCGTTCCGTGCGGCCCACGAGGATGGACTCCAGTAGTTCACCCAGTGCCTGGTCGGCGATCTCGGCGCCGATGCGCAGGCAGGAGATCTCCTCCTCGTCCTTGATGACCCGGAGCTGCTCGACCGTGCCCGCGAGGTCGGCGAGGCGCAGGCGTGGGACGACCGAGCGGATCGCCCGGTACCGGGCGACCGTGAGGTGCTGTTCCTCCACAGCGAGCGACTCCACGCCCTGACCCGTGGCGAGGTCGGCCGCGGCTACGGCGGGGTCGCCCCCGGCGCCGGGCAGGTGGTGCGGTCGCAGGGTCTCGTCGGGGCGGCCGGTGCCGGGACGGTCCTGCGGGGGCTCGGCGCACACCAGCAGGTCCTCGGTCCTGCCGAGCAGCAGCACACTGCCCCGCGGGGCGCTGCCCGCGAGGTAGCGGACGTTGGCCGGCCGGGAGATCAGCGCGGACTGGCTGCCGCCGGCCTGGCAGCGGTCGCGTAGGCGGGCTCTGCGGGTGGCGTACACCTCTGACATGACTTGAGCGTAGGAGCTCCGCAGGTCCGCCGCCGTCTGAGAGAGTCCGAGTGGGGAGGGTCGTGGGTCCTCCACCGGCTCCCGACTACCAGCTCGGCGGGCTGGCTATCGACCTCGCCAGGACGTCGTCCAGCACCTTCGCCGTCTGCGGTACGTCCATCTGGGAGTTGTCGATGATCGGCAGTCCGGAGCCGTACCACCCGGCCATCCGGCCGTGGATCCGGGCCACCTCCTCGTCCGTCAGGCGGCGGTTGCCGGACCGCTCCGCGTTGCGCTCCAGGACGATCTCCAGGCCGGGCAGCAGGACCACCGGGAGCAGACCCGGGCCCACATGCCGCTTCCAGCCGCCGAGGCCGACCACCGGCCGGTCCGGGAACACCGCGTCGTCGAGGATGCAGGAGATGCCGTTGGCGAGGAAGTTGCGGGCGGCGAAGCCGCAGGTGCGGCGAGCCAGGCGGTACTGCGCCTCGGAGTGGTCGTTCCAGCCGGACTGGGGGTCGGCGAAGCCGGAGCGGACCCACTCGCGGACGTCGTCGAGGCTGATGTGCGCGGTGGGGACGCGGCGGTGGTCGGCCCAGTACTTGGCGACGCTCGTCTTGCCGGCACCGGCGGGACCGATCAGGAGCACGGCGAGGGTGGTGCCCGCGGGGTCGGGCACGGCGGCCGGCGGGGCGCCCACCGGGGCTCCGGGCGGCAGCGGAACATGACCGGTGGTGTCGGGGACCGGACCCGGTGCGTGCGGTGGCGCGGGTGGGCTCGGCGCGTGCTGGGGCGCGGGCGGTACCGGTGCGTGCGGGGGCGTCGGCGGGACCGAGGCGTGCGGCGGCGTCGGCGGGACCGGAGCCGGGGCGAAGCCCGGGGTCGGCGGCGGTGGGGGCATCGGGGCGGAGCCCTGGTGCGCACCCGGGTGATGAGGTCCCGGGTGATGTGCGGCCGGCGACCAGCCGGTGGCCGGTCCGTGCCCCGGCTGAGGGGGCTGCGGCAGCGGAGAACCCACTGCGTGCTGCATCCGGTGCCACTCCGTCTCGTCTTGGTCGGCTCATGTGCCGGCGGGGCGCTCGCGTCGGTGCCGGGAGCCCGACCGGACCCGGCCCTCGGGCCCGGCTCGCTCGTCCTCTCGTACCCGACGCGCGCCCCGGCTCACTCGCCGCAGGCTGATCGACGCTGGTTACAGGGCGGTACCTACCCCGCTCGCAACCGAACGGTACCGCCCCCGCCCCGCATTTGGTGAACGGCCGAGGACGGCCCGAAGTGCCCCTGCCACAAGGCGAATCCGGCGGAACGCCCGTCGCGGGACCTACCGGCCGCCCGCGCCGTCCAGGACGGAACGCCCGTCACGGGGAGCTACTGGCCGACCTCGCCGTACGCGGCGAGCAGCACCGCCGGGTCCGGGCCCTCCAGGACGGTCGGCTTGCCCAGTCCGTCAAGGACGATGAACCGCAGCAGGTTCCCGCGCGACTTCTTGTCGACCTTCATGGTCTCCAGGAGCTTGGGCCACTGGTCGTAGCGGTAGTGCAGCGGCAGTCCGACCGACTCCAGCACGGTGCGGTGGCGGTCGGCCGTCGCGTCGTCCAACCGGCCCGCCAGACGGCCCAGTTCGGCGGCGAAGTGCATGCCTACGGCGACGGCGGCGCCGTGCCGCCACTTGTACCGCTCGTTCTTCTCGATCGCGTGGGCCAGCGTGTGGCCGTAGTTGAGGATCTCCCTGAGCCCCGACTCCTTGAGGTCGGAGGAGACCACCTCGGCCTTGACCCGGATCGAGCGCTCGATGAGTTCGGCGGTGTGCGGGCCCGCCGGGGTGCGCGCGGCCTCGGGATCGGACTCGATGAGCTCCAGGATCACCGGGTCGGCGATGAAACCGGCCTTGATGATCTCGGCGAGCCCGGAGACGTAGTCGTTGACGGGCAGCGAGTCCAGCGCGGCCAGGTCGCACAGGACACCGGCCGGCGGGTGGAAGGCGCCGACGAGGTTCTTGCCCTCGGCGGTGTTGATGCCGGTCTTGCCGCCGACCGCCGCGTCGACCATGGCGAGCACGGTGGTCGGGATGGCGATCCAGCGCACCCCGCGCAGCCAGGTCGCGGCCACGAACCCGGCGAGGTCGGTGGTCGCGCCGCCGCCGACGCCGACCACGACGTCGGAGCGGGTGAAGCCGGACTGCCCGAGCGCCTTCCAGCAGTAGGCGGCGACCTCGGCGGTCTTGGCCTCCTCGGCGTTCGGGACCTGGATGGCGACGGCCTCGAAGCCCTGCTCGGCGAGGTCGGCGCGCAGCGCGTCCCCGGTGTCGGCGAGCGCCTCGGGGTGGATGACGGCGACCCGCTGGGCCTTCTCCCCCACCAACGCGCCGAGTTCGCCCAGGAGTTGACGTCCCACCAGGACCTCGTACGGCTCGCTGCCCGCGGTGCCGCCGACCTGGATGCGCGTCACTGCCTCGCTCATGCTTCCTTCAACTCCAGTGCGTCCAGCGCGATCTCGGTGACTTCTTCGGGGGTACGGCCGTCGGTGGCCACGACCGCCGTGGCGATCGACTCGTACAGCGAGCGCCGGGCCTCCATCAGCTCGCGCCACTGCTTGCGCGGGTTGACCGCGAGCAGCGGACGGGCGGCGTTCAGGCCGGTGCGCTTGACCGCCTCCTCGACGTCCATCGACAGGTACAGCACCCGCTGCCCCGCGAGCAGGGCGCGGGTGTCCGCGTCGAGGATGGAGCCGCCGCCCAGCGCGAGGACGCCGTCGTGCTCGGCCAGTGCCCGAGCCACCGCGGCCTTCTCGATCGCCCGGAAGGCCGGCTCGCCCTCGTCGACGAAGATCTCCGCGATGGTGCGGTCCTGTGCGGTGACGATGTCGTCGTCGGTGTCCCGGTAGGCGGTGCCGAGCCGGTCGGCCAGCAGCTGCCCGACCGTCGACTTGCCCACGCCCATCGGACCGACGAGCACCACCAGAGGGCTCATCGGATGGCCAGGTTCTCGAGGTACGACGTCACGTTGCGGCGGGTCTCGGGCACGCTGTCGCCGCCGAACTTCTCCGCCACCGCGTCCGCGAGGACGAGGGCGACCATGGCCTCGGCGACGATGCCGGCGGCGGGGACCGCGGAGACGTCCGAGCGCTGGTGGTGGGCCTGCGCGGCCTCACCGGTGGTCACGTCGACGGTCTGAAGGGCCCGCGGCACGGTCGCGATCGGCTTCATCGCCGCCCGCACCCGCAGCAGCTCACCGGTGGACAGCCCGCCCTCGGTGCCGCCCGAGCGGCCGGAGACCCGGCGGATGCCCTCGGGGGTGTTCACGATCTCGTCGTGCGCCTTGGATCCCGGCACCCGCGCCAGCTCGAAGCCGTCGCCGAGCTCCACACCCTTGATGGCCTGGATGCCCATGAGGGCACCGGCCAGGCGGGCGTCCAGCTTGCGGTCCCAGTGCACGTGGGAGCCGAGGCCCACGGGGACGCCGTAGGCGAGGATCTCGACCACGCCACCGAGGGTGTCGCCGTCCTTGTGGGCCTGGTCGACCTCGGCCACCATCGCCTTCGAGGCGTCCGCGTCCAGGCAGCGCAGCGGGTCGGCGTCCAGCTTCTCGACGTCGGCCGGCGTCGGGTAGACCCCGGCCGGGGCTTTCACCGAGCAGAGCTCGACGACATGGCTGACGATCTCGATGCCGGCCGTCTCCTTGAGGTACGACCGGGCCACCGCGCCCAGCGCCACCCGGGCCGCCGTCTCCCGCGCGGAGGCGCGCTCCAGGATCGGCCGGGCCTCGTCGAAGCCGTACTTCTGCATGCCCGCGAGGTCGGCGTGGCCGGGGCGCGGGCGGGTCAGCGGGGCGTTGCGCGCGAGGCCGGCGAGGATCTCCGGGTCGATGGGGTCGGCCGCCATGACCTGCTCCCACTTCGGCCACTCGGTGTTGCCCACCATGATCGCGACCGGGGAACCGAGGCTGAGACCGTGCCGGACACCGCCGAGGAAGGTGACCTGGTCCTGCTCGAACTTCATCCGGGCACCGCGGCCGTAGCCCAGCCGACGCCTCGCCAGGTGGTCCGCCACCATCTCCGTGGTGATGGGCACACCGGCGGGAAGGCCCTCCAGCGTCGCCACGAGTGCGGGACCGTGGGACTCCCCCGCGGTCAGCCAGCGCAACCTGCTCAACGGTGCTCCTCAGTGCTCGCGCCCTGGTACTGCCCTGCTTACGCGCGTCCTCGCGTACGGCAACGGCGCGACCAGGTGCGCGGCCCCGGCCCGCCGCCTCCGATCCTCCCACGTCCGGCGCCGGTCACCGGTCACAGGTCCAGCAGACGGACGTCAGCGGGCCGCGAGCGCGTCCTCCCCGGCCAGCAGTCGGACGTCAGCGGGCCGCGAGCGCGTGTTCCCCCGCCTTGCGCATCGCCTCCACGGGCGCGGGGCTCAGGCCCGTCATCTGCTCGACCTGGAGCACCGCCTGGTGCACCAGCAGGTCGAGACCGCTGACCACGGCCCCGCCGATCATCGACCAGCGGGCCGCGAGTTCGGTGGGCCAGGGGTCGTAGAGCACGTCGAAGAGGGCCGCAGGGCGCTCCGGTACGGCGTGGGCGAGCGCGTCCGTGGCGCCCGCGGGGGTGGTGGCGATCACCAGGGGGGCGCGCAGGGCCTCGGCCGCGTCCGTCCAGTCCGCCGTGCGCACCTCGACGTCGAGGCGCTCGCCCCACTGCCGCATCTCGGCGGCCCGGGCCTCGCTGCGCACATAGGCGACGACCTCGCCGGTGCAGATCCGGGCGAGCGCGGCGAGCGCGGAGGAGGCGGTGGCACCGGCACCGAGGATCGCCGCCGAGTCGACCTGTTCGATTCCGCGCTCGCGGAGGGCGGCGACCATGCCGGGGATGTCGGTGTTGTCGCCGAGGCGGCGGCCGTCCTCGGTGAACAGGACCGTGTTGACCGTCTCCACCGAGGCGGCCGTCTCGCTGATCCCGTCGAGCAGCGGGATGACGGCCCGCTTGAGCGGCATGGTCACCGACAGCCCGGCCCACTCGGGGCCGAGTCCCTCGACGAACCCGGTCAGGGCGGCCTCGTCGAGCTCGAACCGGTCGTACGACCAGTCGGTGAGGCCCAGCTCCTGGTAGGCCGCGCGGTGCAGGACCGGCGAGAGGGAGTGCGCGATGGGCTTGCCGAGGACAGCGGCCCGGCGGGCGGCGGTGGCCCGAGATGTCATGGAATCGTTCCTTGATCCGTTGTCACGCGAGGACCACGGACCGACCGCCCGGCGATGACGTCCGGCCCTCAGCCCTTCTTCCGTGACGCGTTGAACTCCTGCACGAGCTTGTCGTGCTCGGCCAGTGTCTTCGTGAACTTGCTGGTCTTGCCGTCCAGCGAGATGAAGTAGTACCAGCCGTCGTGCGTCGGGTTGAGCGCCCCCTTGATGGCCTCCTCACCCGGGTTGTCGATCGGCCCGGGCGGCAGACCCTTGACGTAGTACGTGTTGTACGGGTTGTTGTACTGCTTGAGCTCGGCGATCGTCAGGTCGATCTTGCTCTGGTTCTTGACGTAGTTGTACGTGGAGTCGAACTCCAGCGAGCCGTACGTCTGGGGGTTGCCGGGCTTGAGGCGGTTGTAGACGACCTCGGCCATCTTGCGGAAGTCGTCGTGGCTCGTGCCCTCGGCCTGCGCGAGGCTCGCGACGGTGAGCAGCTGCCAGGGGCCGTCAAGCCCCAGTCCCTTGGCCTTCTTCTCCAGGCCGAGGTCCTCGTACTTCGCGCTGGCCCGTTCGACCATGTCCTTGAGGACGCTCTCCGGCTTCCCGCCCTTGGGGACCGCGTAGGCGGAGGGGTAGAGGAACCCTTCCAGCGGGTCCTTCAGGTCGGGGTGGCCGAGCGCCCAGTCGGGCAGCCCGAGGTTCTTGTACTTCTGCTTGGCGACCTTCGCCGTGGTGCCCTTCGCCAGGTCCAGTCGTGCGTCGATCTCCTCGTAGACGTCCGTGTTGCGCTCGCCCTCGCGGACGATCAGGTTGTTCTGGCTCTTGGGGTCGAGCATCATCCCGACAGCGCTCTCGGCCGACATCTCCTTGTTCAGCAGATACGAGCCGGCCTGGATCTTCCCCGACTCGTCGTTCTGCGCGAACGCGGCCACGAACGCGTCGACGCTCTTGACGACACCCGCCGCCTTCAGGATCCGCCCCATCTCCGCGCCGTTGGCGCCCGAGGGGATGGTGATGGCCACCTTGTCGGCGGTGCCGTCACCCGTGTAGTCCGGCGCCGAGGAAAAACGATTTTGGTAGAACTGGTAGCCGAAGTAGCCGACCCCGCCGATCCCGCCGCCGAACACCAGCAGGACCACCAGGCAGGCGCAGCCGCTGCGCCGCTTCTTCGGTTTCTTGCCGCCGCGGCCCCGGCGATCACCCCGGCCGCCCTCGTCGTCGGCCTCGTCCTCGTCGTCGCCACCGCCCGCGAAGAAGGCGTGTTCGCCCTCGTCGGGGCCGGGGTCCCAGTCGGTCTCCCGCACGTCCGGCTCGGCCTGGCGACGGCTCGGCGGCTCCGGCGGCGGATACGCGTCAGGGGTGCCGTAGTAGTCAGGCTGCTCCCCGGCGCCGTAGGCCGCGGCCTGCTGACCGTACGGGTCCGAGGGGTCCGGGTAGGGGACCTGCGTGCCGGTGGCCCAGCCGCTGTTGTCGTACTGCTGCTGCGCGTACTGCTGGTGCTGCTGAGCGGCGTACTGCTGCTGGTCGTAGGCCTGGTTCTGCTGGTCGTAACCCTGATTGTGCTGGTCGTAGCCCTGGTTGTGCTGGTCGTAGCCCTGGTTCGGGTCGTACTGGTGCTGGGGATACTGCTGCTGAGCCTGTCCGTAGTCGCCCTGCCGACCGGTGCCCCACTCGCCGTACTCCGACTGCTGCGGCGCCTGCGGATAGTGCTGCTGCTGGCCGCCGTAGGCAGCTTGATGGCCCGTGGGGGCCTGCTGCCCATCCCATCCGCCGTCCCCGTGGTACGGGTCCTGCGGATGCCACGGTTCGGAGCCTTCCTGGCCCCGGCCATACTCAGTCATCGATCCCCTAGAGCCGCGAGGCGGCAGTCGCGCGGCGTGTGACCCGGCATCTGTTCCGCCTCTCTCTGTGCGGCACCTGTTCGAACAGTGTCGCAGTCGCGCGGAACGTTACCGTATCGCGATCAGATGACCACTTCGACGCCCTCGCCGGGTGCTTTACCTGACACCCGTTCGGATTCCAGGGCCTGCTGGAGGATGATCACAGCGGCTGCCTGGTCAATGACCGATCTGCCCTTTTTGGATTTCACCCCGGAAGCGCGCAGTCCCTGACTGGCCGTCACGGTCGTCATCCGCTCGTCGACCAGCCGGACCGGAACGGGCGCGATGCCCTTCGCGAGCTCCTGGGCGAAGCCGCGGACCTTGACCGCGGCCGGCCCCTCGCCCCCCTTCAGGGAGCGCGGGAGGCCGACGACGACCTCGATCGGTTCGTACTCCTCGACCAGCCGCTTCAACCGGCGCTGAGCTGCGGGAACGTCTCTTCCCGGGACCGTCTCCACCGGAGTGGCGAGGATCCCGTCGGGGTCGCACGAGGCGACCCCGATGCGGGCGTCCCCGACGTCGATCGCGAGCCGGCGGCCCCGGCGCATCGCGGGGCCGCCCTCACTCGTTTCCTGCTCGGTGCTCACTTGGCCGTTTCCGCCACGAGCCGCTCCACCGCGTCCACGGCCTCACCGATCGCGGCCGGGTTCTGGCCGCCGCCCTGGGCGACGTCCGGCTTGCCGCCACCGCCGCCGCCGAGGGTCTTCGCGGCCGTGCGGACCAGGTCACCGGCCTTGAGACCGCGCTCGCGGGCGGCGTCGTTGGTGGCAATGACCGTCAGCGGCTTGCCGTTGTTGACCGTGAAGAGGGCGACGACGACGGCACGGCCGCCCTGGATGCGGCCCCGCACGTCCAGGACCAGCTTGCGCAGGTCGTCCGGCGTGGTGCCGTCGGGGACCTGGCCGGTGACGACGGCGATGCCGCGGATGTCCTTGGCGGACTCGGCGAGACCGGCCGCGGCCTGGAGGACCTTCTCGGCGCGGAACTTCTCGATCTCCTTCTCGGCGTCCTTCAGCTTGCCGAGCATCGCGGAGACCTTCTCCGGGAGCTCCTCCGGGCGGCCCTTGATCAGCTCCTGGAGCTGAGCGACCACGGTGTGCTCACGGGCGAGGAAGTTGTAGGCGTCCACGCCGACGAGCGCCTCGATACGGCGGACACCGGAGCCGATCGACGACTCGCCGAGCAGCTTGACCAGGCCCAGCTGGGAGGTGTTGTGGACATGCGTGCCGCCGCACAGCTCCTTGGAGAAGTCGCCGATGGTCACGACCCGGACCCGCTCGCCGTACTTCTCGCCGAACTCGGCGATGGCGCCCTGCTTCTTGGCCTCGTCGATGCCCATGATGTCGGCGCGGACGTCGAGGTCACGGGCGAGGACCTCGTTGATCTTCTGCTCGACGTCGGTCATCACGGCCGTCGGGACGGCGGAGGGCGATCCGAAGTCGAAGCGGAACCGGCCGGGCTGGTTCTCGGAACCGGCCTGGGCGGCCGTCGGACCGAGCGCGTCACGCAGCGCCTGGTGGGTGAGGTGGGTCGCCGAGTGGGCGCGGGCGATGGCCGTACGACGGCGGCTGTCGATCGAGGCGTGCGCCTTGGCACCGACCGTCACCTCGCCGAACTGCACGACACCCTTGTGGACGTAGACGCCCGGGACCGGCTTCTGGCAGTCGCGGACCTCGATGACGGCACCGGAGTCGACCTTGATCTTGCCGGTGTCGCCGATCTGGCCGCCGCCCTCGGCGTAGAACGGGGTGCGGTCCAGGACGATCTCGACCTCGTCGCCCTCGGTCGCGGCCGGCGAGGAGACGCCGTCGACGAGGATGCCGACGATCGTGGACTCGCCCTCGGTGTCGCTGTAGCCGATGAAGTCGGTCTCACCGACCTTGTCGGCGATCTCACGGTAGGCACCGGCGCCCGCGTGCCCGGTCTTCTTGGCCTGGGCATCGGCCTTGGCGCGCTCCCGCTGCTCCTTCATCAGGCGCCGGAAGCCGTCCTCGTCCACCGAAAGGCCCTGCTCGGCGGCCATTTCGAGGGTGAGGTCGATCGGGAAGCCCCAGGTGTCGTGGAGCAGGAACGCCTTGTCGCCGGCGAGGACCGAGCCACCGGAGGCCTTGGTCTCGGTGACGGCGGTGTCGAGGATGTTGGTGCCGGCCTTGAGCGTCTTGAGGAAGGCGTTCTCCTCGGCGACGGCGACCTTCTCGATGCGCTCGCGGTCGGTGACCAGCTCGGGGTACTGCTGGCCCATCATGGCGATCACGGTGTCGATCAGGTCGAGCACGACCGGACCGGTGGCGCCGAGGAGCCGCATGTTGCGGATGGCGCGGCGCATGATGCGGCGCAGGACGTAACCGCGGCCCTCGTTGCCGGGGGTGACACCGTCACCGATCAGCATCACGGACGTGCGCATGTGGTCGGTGACCACGCGCAGGGAGACGTCCGAGTCGTGGGCGGCGCCGTACTCGACACCGGTCAGCTCGGTGGCCTTCTTGATGACGGCCATCGAGGTGTCGATCTCGTACATGTTCTGCACGCCCTGCAGGATCATCGCGAGGCGCTCGAGACCGAGGCCCGTGTCGATGTTCTTGCTGGGGAGCTCGCCGAGGATCTCGAAGTTGTCCTTGCCGATGCCCTCGCCGCGCTCGTACTGCATGAAGACGAGGTTCCAGATCTCCACGTACCGCTCGTCGTTGACGGCGGGGCCGCCCTCGACGCCGAACTCGGGGCCGCGGTCGTAGTTGATCTCGGAACAGGGGCCGCAGGGTCCGGGGACGCCCATGGACCAGAAGTTGTCCTTCATGCCGAGGCGCTGGATGCGCTCCTTCGGCACGCCGATGACCTCGTGCCAGATGCGCTCGGCCTCGTCGTCGTCCTTGTAGACGGTGATCCACAGACGCTCGGCCTCGAGGCCGTAACCGCCCTTGTCCTGGGGCGTGGTGAGCAGCTCCCAGGCGTACTTGATGGCGCCTTCCTTGAAGTAGTCGCCGAAGGAGAAGTTGCCGCACATCTGGAAGAAGGTGCCGTGCCGGGTGGTCTTGCCGACCTCTTCGATGTCGGGCGTGCGCACGCACTTCTGCACGCTGGTGGCGCGCGGCCACGGCGGCTTGACCTCACCCAGGAAGTAGGGCTTGAAGGGCACCATGCCGGCGGGGACGAGCAGCAGAGTCGGGTCGTCCGCGATGAGCGACGCCGAAGGGACGACGGTGTGCCCGCGCTCCTCGAAGAAGCTCAGCCAGCGGCGGCGAATCTCGGCCGACTCCATCAGTGGTCCTCATTCCGGTTGTACGGGTGCGTCTTGTACGACTTCGTGGTGTACGTGGTGTTCTCGATGGCGGCGATGCGCCGGGGAGCGGGCAGTTCGGGACTCTCGCGGATACCGAGCGCGTCCGAGAGCTCGGCCTCCCGCTGCGCCATGTTGTCGCGGACGTCGAGCGCGAAGCCGACCGCGCGGTCCTTGATCCGGGCGCCCGTCTCGATCGCCTTGTTGGCCGCCGTGGCGGCGAGGCTCTCGGGGGTCAGCTGCCTCAGCTTGCGGTTGACCTTGGTGGTGGCCCAGACACCGGCGGCCACGCCCGTGCTGAACCAGAAAGTACGGCGGAACATCTCTAGAGCCTCAGTCCCTCTTCCCGCGGCCCCGGGATACCGCCCGGCCCACGATCACGGTACGCCGGGGGGTCTTCGCGGGCGCCTCGTCCTTGCGGCCGCCGAGCGCCCGGCGCACGCCGTAGCCGAAGGCCGCGACCTTGACCAGGGGGCCGCCGAAGGTGGAGGCGACGGTGGTGGACAGCGCGGAGGCGTTCGACGTGACCTCCTGGACGTCCGAGGCGATCGCGTCGACCCGCTCGATCTGGGTCTGCGCGGAGCGCACCGCGGTGGAGGCGTCGGCCAGCAGCGGCACCGCCTGGTCGGTCACGTCCGCGACGAGCTTGGTGGTCGCCTTGAGCGTCTGGGCCAGCCTCGCCAGCGCGACGGCGAGGAAGGAGACCAGGATCGCCCAGAAGACGGCCACCAGGATCCCGGCAACCTCTCCACCGGACACCTGACACCTGCTCTCATAAACACCTGTAGATAACGCAGCCGAGCCTATCGCGCCGAGCACGGCGCTCCGCACCGGATTACCCCTCGCCCGCGGTCGGGTCGTCACGGGCGATTGTACGGAGTGAACACGCTTGAGTACGCTCCGTGTTCCATGCGCAGTCACCAGCCCGACGGCACCGAGGCGAACGGCAATCTCCCCCTGGAGCTCGACGGCTTCGTGGGCCGGCGGGCCGAACTCTCGGGCCTGGCACGGGCGCTCGACTCCGCGCGGCTGGTCACGGTGACCGGCCCGGGCGGGATCGGCAAGTCACGGCTCGCGGCACGGGTGGCCGGCGGCCGGTGCGCCCCGCCCGACGGGGTGTGGCGCGTGGAGCTGGCCGCCGTACGCGATCCGGAGTTCGTGGACCACGCGGTCGTGGAGGCGCTGGGCCTGACGGACCACACCGCGCGGCTGCCGCGCGAGACGCTCCTGGCCCACCTCGCCGAGCGTCGGCTGCTGCTGGTCCTGGACGGTTTCGAACATCTGGTGGACGCGTGCGCGGACCTGGTCGTGGAGCTGCTGGGGCAGGTGCCGGGGCTGGCGGTGCTGGCCGTCGGGCGCAGGCCGCTGTCGGTGGCGGGTGAGCAGGTCTTCGCCCTGGGTCCGCTGGGCGAGGAGGAGGCCGTGGAGCTGTTCCGGGAGCGGGCCGGGCGCCGGGGCCTGACGGTCGGGGACGCTCCCCGGGTACGGGAGCTGTGCCGGCGTCTGGACGGCATCCCGCTGGCGATCGAGCTGGCCGCGGGGCGGCTGGGGGCGCTGTCCCCGGATCAGTTGCTGGAGCGGCTCGACGACCGGTTCCGGCTGCTGACGGGCGGCAACCGGGACACCCTGCCCCGGCATCGGACGCTGCGCACGGCGATCGGCTGGAGCCATGAACTGTGCACGCCCGAGGAGCGGTTGCTGTGGTCGCGGCTGTCGGTGTTCGCCGGCCGGTTCGACCTGGAGGCCGCCGAGTACGTGTGCAGCGGCGGCGGTCTGCACTCCGACGACGTCCTCGACGTGCTGTCCGCGCTGCTCGCCCAGTCGGTGGTGGCGCGCGAGGAGACCGCGACCGGCGTCCGCTACCGGATGCTCGACACGGTCCGGGCGTACGGCGCCGAGTGGCTGGAGGCGACCGGTGACGCGGTCCGGCTGCGCCGACGGCACCGCGACTGGTACGTCGGTCTGGCCACCTGGTGCGAGCTGGACTGGTTCTCCCCGCGGCAGAACGAGGTGGCCGCCCGCATCGAGGCCGAGCTGCCGAACCTGCGCTGCGCCCTGGAGTACTGCCTGACCGACCCCGACGGGCTGGAGCTGGGCCGGCATCTCGCGGGCTCCCTCTGGTTCTGCTGGGTCGGCTGCGGCCGGCTCTCGGAGGGGCGGCACTGGCTGGAGCGCAGTGTGGAGCCGGAGCCGCGAGGGGAACCGGAGCCGGGGCCCGGCAATGAACACGCCCGGCTGAAGGCCCTGTGGGTGCTCGGCTATGTGGCGATCCTCCAGGGCGACACCGTGCCCGCGCTGGCGGCCCTCCAGCAGTGCCGCGAGGAGGCCGAGCGGACCTCGAACCCGACCGCGCTGGCCTACGCCGAGCACCGCACCGGCTGTCTGGCACTCGTCTCGGACGACATGCCCCGCGCCGAGGCCCTGCTGCGTTCGTCGCTGGCGCGCTACCAGGAGATCGGCGAGCTCAACAGCAATGTGCTCATGGGCCAGGTCGAGCTGGCGATGGCCCGTGCCTTCCTGGGCGATCTGCCGGACGCGGTACGGCTGTGCGAGGACGTCCGCCGGATCTGCGAGGACCACGGCGAGCGGTGGGCCCGGTCGTACGCCCTGTACGTCCTGGCGTACGCGGCCTGGAGCGAGGGCGAGGCGGCACGCGCGCGTGCGCTGCTCACCGAGTGTCTGACCTGTGCGCACACCTTCCGTGACCTGCTGGGCTCGGTCCTGTCGATCGAGCTGCTGGCCCTGGTCACGGCGACGCAGGGCGACCCGGCCGAGGCGGCGGTGCTCCAGGGCGCGGCGGCCGCGCTGTGGCCCTCGGTGGGTCTGCCCCTGTTCGGTTCCGCCTACTACAACGCCCCGCACGAGCTGTGCGAGGCGACGGCCCGGGAGCGGCTGGGCGACGAGCGGTACGAGGAGTGTCTGCGGCAGGGGCGGACCCTGGGCCGGGAGGCTGCGGTGGCCCGGGCGCTGGGGCGGGCACGTCCGCTGGAGGGGCTGCCTGCGCCGCGGGGGCCCGTGCGGCACACCAAGGTGCCCTTCGAAACGCACGAGCCCGCCGCCTCGCCCACCCGGAAGGGCGGGGAGACGGCGGGCTGAGGTGGTGCGTGGGCTACCGCCCGTGGTGCTACGGCCTGCTGATGATCAGCGGGCGTAGTACTCGACGACGAGCTGCTCGTCGCAGATCACCGGGATCTCCTTGCGGTTCGGCTCACGGTCCAGGCGGAACGCCAGGGCGCCGAGGTTCACCTGGAGGTAGCGCGGGGTCTCGCCGTCGGGGGCGAAGCCACCGGCACGGGCGACCTCGAACAGCGTCTTGCTGCGGCTGCGCTCGCGGACCATCACGACGTCGTCGGGACGGACGCGGAAGGACGGCTTGTCGACCTTCTGGCCGTTGACCTCGATGTGGCCGTGGACGACCATCTGGCGGGCCTGGTAGATCGTGCGGGCGATGCCCGAACGCAGGACCAGCGCGTCGAGACGGCGCTCGAGCTCGATGATCAGGGCCTCACCGGTCTTGCCCTGAACCTTGGAGGCACGCTCGTAGGCGCGGACGAGCTGACGCTCGGACACGTCGTACTGCGCACGCAGACGCTGCTTCTCGAGCAGACGGACCTTGTAGTCCGAGTTCTGCTTGCGGCCACGGCCGTGCTCACCCGGCGGGTAGGGACGGGCCTCGAAGTACTTGACGGCCTTCGGGGTCAGCGCGATGCCGAGGGCACGCGACTTCTTGACCTTGGGGCGGGACTGGTTCGCCACGATCTCTCATTTCTCGGTGTTCGGCTTGTCAGGGTTGAGGGAGGTCGCAATCCGCAGCCGGGGAAACCCGCCGGATCCTGGATCAGGACCTGGTGGGCAGCCGCTCCCCTGGTCTGGGCACATACGTGCAGCACGCGAGTGGCCCACCTACCGCGTACGGTGGTGGGCTGCCCGCGACACCATTCGAACGGTGCGCGACGCTCCTGGGACCCGCTGGGGGTCCCGGCCGGCTGTCCCGCTCTGACTGCGCGGGACTCGGCACTTCGAGGGATTCTACAGGCTGCTCAGGACCGCCTACGACCGAGGTGCTTCCTGGTCCACTCCACGGCGTCCGCGTACCGCGCCTCGCCGCCGTGCCGGGTGGGTTCGTAGTACTCGCGGTCCTTGATGGCGTCCGGGGCGTACTGCTGCTCGGCGATGCCCTCGGGCAGGTCGTGCGGGTAGACGTACCCCTGGGCGTGGCCGAGCTTGGCGGCGCCCTTGTAGTGGCCGTCACGCAGGTGGGGCGGGACGGGACCGGCCAGTCCCTTGCGCACGTCCTCCATGGCGGCGCCGATCGCCGTGGTCGCGGCGTTGGACTTCGGGGCCAGCGCGAGGGCGATGGTGGCGTGGCTCAGGGTCAGCGCGGCCTCGGGGAAGCCGATCATGGCGACGGCCTGGGCGGCGGCCACGGCTATCGGCAGGGCGTTCGGGTCGGCGAGGCCGATGTCCTCGCTGGCGGAGATCATCAGGCGGCGGGCGATGAAGCGGGGGTCCTCGCCGGCCTCGATCATGCGGGCCAGGTAGTGCAGGGCCGCGTCGACGTCGGAGCCCCTGATCGACTTGATGAGGGCGCTGGCGACGTCGTAGTGCTGGTCGCCGTCGCGGTCGTACTTCACGGCCGCGCGGTCGACCGTCTCCTCCAGCGTGGTGAGGGAGATCTCCGGCTCGCCCTTGTCGAGGGCGGCCCCGGCGGCGGCCTCCAGGGCGGTCAGGGCGCGGCGGGCGTCGCCGCCGGCGATGCGCAGGAGGTGGTCCTCGGTGTCCTCGGGGAGGGCGACGGCGTCCTTCAGACCGCGTTCGTCGCTCAGCGCCCGCTTGAGGAGCCCCCTCACGTCGTCGTCCGTGAGGGGTTCGAGGGTGAGCAGGAGCGAGCGGGACAGCAGCGGGGAGATCACCGAGAAGTACGGGTTCTCGGTGGTGGCCGCGATCAGGGTCACCCAGCGGTTCTCGACCGCGGGGAGCAGGGAGTCCTGCTGGGCCTTGCTGAAGCGGTGGATCTCGTCGAGGAAGAGGACGGTCTCCTTGCCGAATCCGCCGGTGGCGCGGCGGGCGCCGTCGATGACCGCGCGGACTTCCTTGACGCCGGCGGTGATCGCGGAGAGCTCCACGAAGCGCTTGTTGGTCGCCTTGGAGACGACGTACGCCAGGGTCGTCTTGCCGGTGCCCGGCGGGCCCCAGAGGATCACCGAGGAGGGTCCGGCGGGGCCTCCGCTGCCCTCACCGACCAGGCGGCGCAGCGGCGATCCCGGCTTCAGCAGGTGCTGCTGGCCCACCACCTCGTCGAGGGTGCGCGGGCGCATCCGGACCGCCAGGGGGCTGCCGGCCGGGTCCTTCTCCTGGCGCTCTTCCGCCGCCGCGGTGAACAGATCGGGCTCCACGACAGAAACCCTAGTTCACGGCACTGACAACACCGTCGGCCGTCGGTCAGGCCCAGAGGCTGCTGCCCCAGCGGGTCAGGATCATCATCGCGATGATGCCGCAGTGCGTGACCGGCAGGACCCAGGTGAACTCGGCGAGGAAGCGCTTGAGCCAGCCCGGGGACGGCAGGAAGTCGTTGCGGATGTTGAACGAGGTGACGTACCAGAACATGGTGATCGTGGCGACCCAGGCCAGCGAGCACCACAGGCACAGCGCGTTGATCCGGTACAGCGACTGGAACTGGAGCCAGGTGCAAAAGGCCACGCCGAAGAGGGTGCCGAAGTTGAAGGTGAGCCAGTACCAGCGCGGGAAGCGGGCCCGGGTGAGCAGGCTCACGCCGACGCAGATGACGATGCCGTAGCAGACGAGACCGAGCATCGGGTTGGGGAACCCGAAGGCGGCGGCCTGCTTGCTCTCCATCACGCTGCCGCAGGAGACGATCGGGTTGAGGGAGCAGCTCGGCGTGAACGTCTTGCCGCTGACCTTGCCCTCGAGGATCTTGAACTTGTCGATCGTGATGACCCATGCGGCGAGCAGCCCGGCCGCGCCGGTGACGACCAGGAGCAGGGCGAAGGCTCGGCTGCCGCCCTCCGTGCGGGGCGCGGTGTCGACGCCCGCCGACGAGGGCTCGGACTTCGTGGAGACGTCTTTCACTGTCGTCTTGCTCATCACGCCGATCCGTCTGCTTGAGAGTTGGACCTTCTTCGGGCAGGGGCCATTGTGCCGCACCCGGGGCCTTGTCCACCGTTCGGTGGACATAAGGAAGTACGCACGGTCGTCCCCTGGCGTTCGGTTCCGGCCGACGCTGTCGGACATGACCACACACGCGAACGAACTGGCGGTGGACGTTCGAGGGCTGCGCAAGCGCTACGGCGACGTCACCGCGGTCGACGGACTCGATCTCGGTATCCGCGCGGGCGAGGTGTTCGGCCTGCTGGGGCCCAACGGGGCGGGCAAGAGCACCACGGTGGAGATCCTCCAGGGCAACCGGGGCAGGGACGCGGGTGAGGTCTCGGTGCTCGGCACGGACCCGGCGCACGGCACACGCGCGTGGCGATCTCGTGTCGGAATCGTCTGGCAGGACGAATCCGCGCCCGCGGAGTTGACGGTCGCGGAAACGGTCCGGCATTTCGCCCGCTACTACCCGAGGCCGCGGGACCCGGCGGAGGTCATCGCCCTGGTGGGACTTGAGGGCAAGGCGGACAGCCGGACCAAGGCCCTGTCGGGCGGTCAAAGGCGGCGCCTCGACGTGGCGCTCGGTGTGATCGGCGGCCCCGAGCTGCTGCTCCTGGACGAGCCGACGACCGGCTTCGACCCCGCGGCCCGGCGCCGGTTCTGGGACCTGATCCGCAAGCTGGCCGTCGAGGGCACCACGATCCTGCTCACCACGCACTACCTGGAGGAGGCCGAGGCGCTCGCCGACCGGCTGGCCGTCGTCGCCCGGGGGAAGGTCGTGGCCACGGGCGAACCGGCCGCCCTGCGGGAGCGGTTCGGCACCGGGGCCACCGTCGAGTGGACCGAGCCGGGCGGCGCCCCGCGCGCGGTGCGCACGGACACCCCGACCAGGACGGTCGCCGAGCTGACCCACCGCTTCGACGGCGAGATCCCGGGACTGACGGTGACCCGCCCCACGCTGGAGGACGTCTACCTGCGGCTCACCGGACAGGAGGACCCGCGATGACCACGACCGCCGCACCGGCCGCACGCCACGGGGCCCGGGTCCGTCTGCCGGGGGCCTGGGGGCTGGGGCTTCGGCGGGGTGCCCTGGAGATCAGGATGTTCTTCCGGCAGCGCGACCACGTGGTGTTCACCTTCGCCTTCCCGGTGGTCCTGCTGTTCCTGTTCGCGTCGATCTTCAGCGACGACGTGGAGGGGGCGGGCATCAAGGCCTCCCAGCTGTACGTCCCGGCGATGATGGCCGCCGGCATCATGTCGACCAGCTTCCAGTCGCTGGGCGTCGCGATCGCCGTCGAGCGGGACGAGAAGGTGCTGCGCCGGCTGCGCGGCACTCCGATGCCGCCGGCGGCGTACTTCCTCGGCAAGATCTGGCTGGTTCTGGTCACCGGCCTCCTGGAGACGGCCGTCCTGCTGCTCGTCGGCACCACGCTGTACGACGTCCGGCTGCCCTCGGACGCCGGGAGGTGGTTCGCCTTCGCCTGGATCTTCGTGCTCGGTCTGACGGCCTGCGCGCTGCTCGGCATCGCGATCAGCTCGATCCCCAAGTCCAGCAAGAGCGCGAGCTCCGTGGTCGTACTCCCCTTTCTCGTCCTTCAGTTCATCTCCGGGGTGTACATCGCGATCGACACCATCCCGGACTGGATGCTGACCATCGGTGCGCTGTTCCCCCTGAAGTGGATGTGCCAGGGGCTGCGCGGGGTGTTCCTGCCGGACTCGGCGCAGGTGCTGGAGCAGGCCGGGGACTGGGAGTTCGGGCGCACCGCCCTGGTGCTGGGGGCGTGGTGCGTCGGAGGATTGCTGCTGTGTCTGCTGACCTTCCGGTGGAAGAACCGGGGCGAGGGGTGACCGGTCCGCCGGACGGCGGGGGCGCGTACTCCTGGGAGCGCTCCTTCCGGCTCTGGGACACCTACTTCGCGCTGATCTGGCTGGCCACCCTGGTGTTCGTGCTGGGCACCGGGCACCCCGGGTGGCCGGTCCGGCTGACCGCGGCGGCGCTGCTGGTGCCGCAGGTCCCGCTGTTCGTACGGGTCGGCCGCCCCCTGCTCCGGCAGGATCCGCCCGAAGCACGCAAGGCGCTCGCCTATCTGGGCGCGATGGTGGCGCTGTTCCTGCCCTCGGCGATCCTGGTGGGCGAGACCCGGCTGATGACCTTCGCACTCGTCCCCCAGTGCTTCATGACCCTGCGCATGCGGTGGGCGCTAGCCGCGGTCGCCGTGATCAACCTGGCGCCGGTCCTGGGCTGGGCCCTGCTCTGGTGGCCGAGCGACCGGGACGTCTTCTTCAACGGCCTGTTCGCCGTGGTCACCCTCGTCTTCTCGGTGGCCGTCGGCAGCTATGTCATCCGGATCATCGAGCAGAGCCAGGAACGGGCGGCCCTGATCGCCGAGTTGGACACGAGCCGGCACGAGGTCGCCCGGCTGTCGGCGGCGCACGGGGCGCTGGCCGAGCGGGAGCGGATGGCCCGGGAGATCCACGACACCCTCGCCCAGGGCTTCACCAGTGTGCTGATGCTGATCCAGGCCGTCGAGGCCGAGCTCGACCACGACCTCGGGCGGGCCCGCCGGCATCTGGCGCTGATGGACGAGACGGCCCGGCTGAACCTGGCCGAGGCCCGGGCCCTGGTCGCCGACGGCACCCCCGCCGACCTGGACGGCTCCTCGCTGCCGGACGCGCTGGGCAGGCTGGCGGCCCGGCACGCGGCCGAGCTCGACGTGACGGGCCCGGTCCGTCCGCTGCCCGCCGCTCCCGAGGTCGTCGCCCTGCGCGCGTGCCAGGAGGCGCTCACGAACTGCCGTAAGCACGCCGGGAGTTCGGCGGCCGTGGCCATCGGGCTCGACTACGCCGAGGACGCGCTCACCCTGTCCGTACGCGACGACGGGCACGGCTTCGACCCCGGGGCCGCCCATGACGGCTACGGCCTCGCGGGACTGCGGGCCCGTGCCGTCGAGGTCGGCGGGACGGTCCGGGTGCACAGCGCGCCCGGCGGCGGCACCACGGTCACCGTCCTGCTGCCCGTACCGCCCCCGAGGAGTTGTTCATGATCCGGATCATCCTGGCCGACGACCACCCCGTCGTACGGGAGGGCCTGCGGGCGATGCTGACCGCGGAACCGGACCTGGAGGTGGTCGCCGACGCGTCGAACGGGCCGCAGGCGGAGGCGCTGGCGGCCGAACTCCGCCCCGACATCGTGCTGATGGACCTGCGCATGCCGGGCGGGTCGGGTGTGGAGTCGATCGCCCGGATGACGGAGGCGGGACTGCCCTGCCGGGTGATCGTGCTGACGACGTACGAGACGGACCGCGACATTCTGCGGGCCGTGGAGGCGGGGGCCGCCGGCTACCTGCTCAAGGACCTGCCCCGGGCCGAACTGGCGCAGTCCGTGCGGGCGGCCGCGCGCGGTGAGACGGTCCTGGCCCCGACGGTCGCCGCCCGTCTGGTCGACCAGCTGCGGACAAAGCCGGAACGGCCGCGGCTCTCGGAGCGCGAGACGGCGGTGCTGCGCCTGGTCGCGGACGGCTGCACCAACGCGGAGATCGGGCGCCGGCTGTTCATCGGCGAGTCGACGGTCAAGACCCACCTCCTGCGCGTCTTCGCCAAGCTGGACGTCGACGACCGCACCGCCGCCGTCACCAGCGCCCTGCGGCACGGGCTCCTCGACCAGTGACACCCGCGTCAGCCGCGGTCACGGGCGCCGGTCATGCGACCGGCGCCCTGACGCGCGTGCCTGCTAGCCGAGTCGGGACTCCAGCTCCGCCACGATCTCGTTGACGCCGATCGCCGACTGCTCCCCGGACTCCATGTCCTTGAGCTGTACGACTCCCTCGGCGAGGTCGCGTTCGCCGGCCACGATCGTGTAGCGGGCGCCGCTGCGGTTGGCGTTCTTCATGGCGCCCTTGAGGCCCTTGGCGCCGTACGAGAAGTCCGCGGCGATGCCGACCTTGCGCAGCTCGGTGACCTTGGCGAACAGGACCCGGCGGGCCTCCTCCCCGAGCGGGACCGCGAACACGCTGGTCGTGGAGGGGAGTTCGAGCTCGACGCCCTCCGCCTCCAGGGCGAGGACCGTGCGGTCGACGCCGAGGGCCCAGCCGACGGACGGCAGCGCGGGGCCGCCGATCATCTCGGACAGGCCGTCGTAGCGGCCGCCGCCGCCCACCGCGGACTGGGAGCCCAGACCGTCGTGGACGAACTCGAAGGTCGTACGGGTGTAGTAGTCGAGGCCGCGCACCAGCTTCGGGTCGTCCTCGAAGGCCACGCCCGCCGCGGTGATCAGCTCACGGACCTCCTCGTGGTACGCCTTGCAGGCGTCGCACAGGTAGTCGCGCAGCAGCGGCGCGTCCCCGAGCTGCTTCTGCACCGACTCGCGCTTGTCGTCGAGGACGCGCAGCGGGTTGATGTCGGCCCGGCGCAGGGTGTCCTCGTCGAGGTCGAGGCCGCGCAGGAAGTCCTGGAGCGCGGCCCGGTACACCGGCCGGCACTCCTTGTCGCCCAGGCTGTTGAGCAGGATGCGGAAGTTCCTGAGGCCCAGCGAGCGGTACGCCTGGTCGGCCAGGATGATCAGCTCGGCGTCGAGGGCCGGGTCCTCCGCGCCGATCGCCTCGGCGCCGACCTGGGAGAAGTGGCGGTAACGGCCCTTCTGGGGGCGCTCGTAGCGGTAGTACGAGCCGGAGTACCAGAGCTTGACCGGCAGGTTCCCGGCCTTGTGCAGGTTGGCCTCCAGCGCCGCGCGCAGCACGGAGGCGGTGCCCTCGGGGCGCAGGGCGAGCTTGTCGCCGCCCTTGGTCTCGAAGGCGTACATCTCCTTGGTCACGATGTCGGTGGACTCACCCACACCGCGCGCGAACAGCTCGACGCTCTCGAAGCCGGGCGTCTCGATGTAGCCGTAGCCGGAGGTGCGCAGCGGCGCGGCGATCGCCTCGCGGACGGCGAGGTACCTGGCCGAGTCGGGCGGCAGCAGGTCGTACGTGCCCTTGGGGGCCTGAAAGGTGCTCACGAAGTCTCTCGTCACATTCCTCGTCGGGGAGGGGTCTGCGGACCCGCTCCCTGGCCGGCCGCCACTTCCCGCAGATACGGGTTGGTGGCGCGCTCCTGGCCGATGGTCGTCTGGGGGCCGTGGCCGGACAGCACCACGGTCGAGTCGTCGAGCGGCAGGCACACGCGGGCCAGCGAGTCGAGCATCTCGGCCATGTCACCGCCGGGCAGGTCGGTGCGTCCGATGGAGCCGGCGAAGAGCAGATCCCCGGAGAAGAACACGGACGGGATCTCCGCGGTCTCGGGCATCCGGAACGTCACCGACCCCTTCGTATGGCCCGGCGCGTGTGCGACGGACAGCTCCAGACCCGCCAGCTCCAGCTTCGTGCCGTCGGTCAGCACCCGGACGTCGTCCGGCTCGCCCACGGTGATCTCGCCCATCAGCGGCATGCCGATCGACCGGCCGAGCCCCATCGACGGGTCGGTCATCATGTACCGGTCCTCGGGGTGGATCCAGGCGGGCACGTCGTGCGCGCCGCAGACCGGGACGACCGAGGCCACATGATCGATGTGGCCGTGGGTGAGGACGACGGCGACGGGCTTGAGCCGATGCTTCTTCAGTGCCTCTTCGACTCCCTCGGCGGCCTGGTGGCCCGGGTCGATGATCACGCACTCCTCACCGGCGGCGGGGGCGACGAGATAACAGTTCGTCCCCCAGGCCCCGGCGGGGAACCCGGCAATGAGCACGATCGTCCTCGGTTTGTGTGGGTACGGGCGGTCTTCCGGGCGGCTGCCCCAGTGGTCAGAGCCTACCGGCGCTGCCGATTCCTCAGCGAACCCATATACGGTACGGGGCACACGCAGGCGGTCGGCTCATAGGACGCATGCGTAACGGTCGGCGGACGAGACGCATGAGGAGAGAACCCCGTGGTCACCCAGGAACAGCGGAAGCGGCAGCTCGCGCGGGAGAAGTTCTTGCGGCAGCAGCAGCGGCGCACGGAGGCGCGACGCAAGGCCCGTCTGCGCAACTCCGTGATCGGGTCGGTGCTCGGCGTGATCCTGGTGGGCAGCCTGGCGCTCTACACGTCCGGGGTCCTGAAGGACGACGACGACAAGGCCAACGCGAGCGCGGAGGCCAGCCCGAGCGCGGAGGCGACCAAGAAGGCGCCGGACCCGTGCGAGAAGCCCGCCGCCGGCAAGGTCAAGACGGAGACCTGGAAGAAGGAGCCGGCGATGACCATCGACAAGTCGGCGAAGTACACCTTCGACCTCGCGACCACCTGCGGCACGATCGACATCGCGCTGAAGACCTCGGCGGCTCCGCACACCGTGAACTCTTTCGCGTTCCTCGCGGGCAAGGGCTTCTTCGACCACACCAAGTGCCACCGGCTCACCACCAACGGCATCTACGTCCTGCAGTGCGGCGACCCGACGGGCTCCGGCAGCGGCGGACCGGGCTACACCATCCCGGACGAGAACCTGAAGGACAAGAGCCTCAAGGCGAACACCTACCCGGCGGGCACCGTCGCGATGGCGAACACCGGCCAGGCGCACACTGGAGGCAGTCAGTTCTTCCTGGTCTACCAGGACAGCCAGCTGCCCCCGAGCTACACCCCGTTCGGGACCATCTCGGAATCCGGTATGAAGGTGCTGAAGAAGATCGCCGCGGCCGGTGAGAGCACCGGCGCGGGCGACGGCGCGCCGAACGCGACCGTCGTGATCAACAAGGCGACCGTCACCAAATCCTGACCGCCAACTGCGAAATTTCGGTCGCGCGGGATGCGGACAGGCCACCCGCCGGTCGCCTATGTTGGCCGTGACGAAACTGTGGACGATGCCCGGGGGCGCTGAAGCCTTCCGCAGGCATCATGTGGAGGAGGCGCTGTGAGCAGCGACCCGTGGGGCCGCGTCGACGAGACGGGGACCGTGTACGTGCGTACGGCCGACGGCGAGCAGGTCGTCGGTTCCTGGCAGGCCGGCTCCCCCGAGGAAGCCCTGGCCTACTTCGAGCGCAAGTACGAGGGCCTGGTTGTCGAGATCGGCCTCCTCGAGAAGCGTGTGAAGACCACCGACCTGTCGGCGAAGGACGCCCAGACCGCGATCGACCACATCCGCGAGCAGGTCGACGCGCATCACGCGGTCGGCGACCTGGACGCGCTCAAGGTGCGGCTGGACAAGCTGGTGGAGACGGTCGACAAGCGGCGCGAGGAGCGCAAGCAGCAGCGCGCGAAGCAGTCCGACGAGGCCCGGCACGCCAAGGAGGCGCTGGTCGTCGAGGCGGAGGAGCTGGCCCAGTCCGACCAGTGGCGGGCCGCCGGTGAGCGGCTGCGCGCCCTGGTGGACACCTGGAAGGGTCTGCCGCGCCTGGACCGCAAGTCGGACGACGAGCTGTGGCACCGCTTCTCGCACGCGCGCTCGGCGTTCTCCAAGCGTCGCAAGGCCCACTTCGCGTCGCTGGACGCGCAGCGCGAGGAGGCCCGCAAGACCAAGGAGCGCCTGGTCGGCGAGGCCGAGGCGCTGTCCGGGTCGACGGACTGGGGTCCGACGGCCGCCCGCTACCGCGAGCTGATGGCGGAGTGGAAGGCCGCGGGCCGTGCCCAGCGCGAGCACGAGGACGACCTGTGGAACCGCTTCCGCGGCGCCCAGGACGTGTTCTTCGCGGCCCGCAGCTCGGTCTTCGCCGAGCGGGACGCCGAGCAGACGGAGAACCTCAAGCTCAAGGAGGAGCTGGCCGAGGAGGCCGAGAAGCTCCTGCCGATCGGCGACCTGAAGACGGCCCGCGCCGCCTTCCGCACGATCAACGAGCGCTGGGAGGCCATCGGCCATGTCCCGCGGGACGCCCGGCCGAAGGTCGAGGGCCGGATGCACGCCGTCGAGCGCGCGCTTCAGGAGGCCGAGGAGACCGAGTGGCGCCGGACCAACCCGGAGGCACGCGCGCGTGCCGCGGGTCTGACCGGCCAGCTCCAGGCCGCGGTCGACAAGCTCAAGGGCCAGATCGAGCAGGCCCGCGCCCAGGGCAACAACGCGCGCGCCGACAAGCTGGAGCGCGAGCTGGAGGGCCGCCAGGCCCTTCTGGACCAGGCTCTGAAGGGCCTCCAGGAGTTCGGCGGCTGATCCCAGGCTTCGGCGGCTGATCAAGCCCGTCGCCTTCCGCTACGACGAGAAGGGCCCCGTACGTGACGTACGGG
>NZ_JBHUXV010000123.1:0-26583 GCF_042669125.1 Streptomyces sp. NPDC057253
TTCCACCATCAGCCACCCTGGCCCTGCGGTTCGACGAACTGCATGTCCAGTTGCACCTTGACAACGTCACCGAGGAATCCGGCCCCGAAATCCAGCCCGTAGTCGCTGCGGCGGATCTCACCCGTCGCCTCGAACCCGGCGTGCCTGCGCGAGTCGGCAGGGGAGTCCACCACCCCGCCGAACTCCACGGCCAGCGTCACCGGACGGGTCACGTCCCCGATGGTCAGGTCCCCCTCCATCGACCAGTCCTCACCGGTGCCCGACACCCGCGTCGAGCGGAACGTCATGGTGGGCCGCTTCTCCACGTCCAGCAGATCGGCCGAGCGCGTGTGCGCGTCCCGGTCGGAGTTCCCGGTGTCCACAGAGGCAAGAGCGATCTCGGCGCTCACCGTCACGTCGTCGGCCGTCTCACCGACGAACAGCTCCGCCTTCACCTCGGTGAAGCGGCCGCGCACCTTGGCGATACCGAGATGGCGGATGGTGAAGTTGACGGCCGAATGGAGCGGGTCGAGCTCCCAGTCACCCGGCGACAGGGGGAGCGGTTGGGCGGTCAGGGCGTTCGAGGAGGAGTTCTGGGTCATGGCTCCACCCTGCGAGGTCCCGCGCGGGGGAGGGAGACCGGCTGAAGAGTGGTAGTGACAGGGCCACCCTCCGCCGCGACCCGCGCGGTACGTTCGAACGGTGAGCGACAACGAGCTGGGCACCTTTCTGCGCACGCGCCGCGAAGCCGTCACCCCCGCTGAGGCGGGCCTCCCCACGGGCCCCCGTCGCCGCACCCCCGGTCTGCGCCGCTCCGAGCTCGCCACGCTCGCGGACATCAGCGTCGAGTACCTCACCCGGCTGGAACAGGGCCGCGACCGCAACCCCTCACCCCAGGTGCTCGCGGCCCTCGGCGAGGCCCTGCGCCTGTCGGCGGCCGACCACATCCTCATGGGCCGCCTCGCCAAGGAGAGCGTGAGCCGGGTGCTGTGCCAGTCGGCCACCACGCCACCTGCCCGCACGGTGCGCGGAACCCTGCGGGCCCTCCTCGACCGCCTGGAACCCGCGCCGGCCGTCCTGATCAACTGGATCGGCGACATCGTGACGTACACCGAGGGCTACGAGCGGTACGCCCGCCCGCTCGGCCTGCTGGACGGCGACCCGCCCAACCTCGTGCGGTACGTCTTCACCGACGAGCGGGCCCGGTCCGTGTTCCCCGGGTGGGAGCGGCTCGCCGACGACCAGATCGCCCATCTGCGCGGTGAGGCCTCGCTGCACGACCCCCATGTCGCCGCGCTGGCCGATGAGTTGACGGTGACCGTGGGGGCGCCGTTCACTGATCGGCTCGCCGCCGTACCGACCCTGCCCACCCGGTCCGGCACCGATCTCGTGGAGCACCCCGAAGCGGGGCGGCTGCGCCTGTCGTACGAGACGCTGACCCTGCCGGACGAGGGCCAGCGTCTGGTCGTCCACATCCCGGCCGACGAGGCCACGGCCACCGCCCTCGACCGGCTCAACGGGCGCCGGCCGGGAGCCCTGCGCGCGGTGAGCGGCTGACACCGGGAGGACCCGCCCCCTCGGCGCGGTCAGCCGACTCCCAGGCGGAGCACCCCCTAGAGCGCGCCCACCTCGGAGGCGTACGGCGGTTCGGCGCCCGCTCGTGAGCAGGTGATCGCCGCCGCGCGGGCCGCGAAGCGCAGCAGGCGGGTCCAGTCGTCGACGCTCAGCGCGGCGAGCGCCTCCGGAGAGAGGGCGTCCAGGGCTGCCAGGCCGTGCAGCAGCGCCGCGTTCACGGTGTCGCCGGCGCCGATCGTGTCCACGACGTCGACCTTCTCGCCCGGCACGGGAAGCGCCGACCCGTCCCGGGTGAACACGGTCAGCCCGTCACCGCCGTGGGTGATCACCACGGCCGAGGGCCCCGCGGCCAGCCACTCCTGCGGGGTGCCGCCGAGCCACAGCGCGTCCTCCTCGGAGAGCTTGAGCAGGGACACCGACGGCAGCCAGCTCTTGAACCGGGCCCGGTAGGCGTCCGCGTCCGGGATCAGACCGGCCCGGATGTTCGGGTCGAGCGCGGTGAACACGCCCTGCGCGGCGGCGTTCCGCAGCAGCTCCTCGTAGGCGCTCGCCCCCGGTTCCAGGACGAGTGAGCAGGTGCCGAAGGACACCGCCCGGGTGCCGGAGGGAAGTGCGGCGGGGGCCGTGAACAGACGGTCGGCGGTGCCGTCGACGTAGAAGGAGTAAGCGGCCGAGCCGCCGTCGTCGATGGTGGCGACGGCGAGCGTGGTGGGTTCGGACCCGCGCTGGACGGCGGACACGTCCACCCCTGCCTCCCGCAGCCCGTCGAGCAGGGCCTCGCCGAAGGCGTCGAGCGAGGTGCGGGAGCAGAAGGCCGTGGGGGAGCCGAGCCTGCCGAGGGCCACGGCGGTGTTGTAGGGGCCGCCGCCGAGGGCCGGCTTGAGGCCCGCGAGGGCGCCCCTGCCCTGCGGTACCAGATCGATCAGGGCCTCACCGGCGACGACGATCACGAGACGGTTCCTTTCGACTGCGGGGACGGGGAGCGCTGCGAGGACCGGGAGGGCCGCGAGGAGGGAGGGTGCTGCGAGGAGTCGGAGCCCTGCGCGGACCGGGAGCGCGCGGGACGGCCGTACTGCTCGGTCTCGGCGCAGCCGCACGACGTGCGGTGGACGAAGGCGCACGGCAGGCGCAGGGTGCGGGTGGGCCGGTCCGGCGCGGCGAGGCGGTCCAGGAGGACGCGGACCGCCTGGGTGCCGATCTCCCTGCTGGGCTGGGCGATCGCGGTGAGCCGGGGCGAGAACAGGTCGGCCCAGGCGAAGTCGTCGAAGGAGCACAGGGCGAGGTCGTCCGGTACCGCAAGGCCGCACTCGCGCAGGGCGCGCAGGGTTCCGATGGTCATGGAGTTGTTGGCGGTGACCAGGGCGGTGGGCGGTGCCGCGAGGGAGAGCAGGGCGGTGGTGGCCCGTGCCGCTCCGGGCGACTCGGAGTCGCCGTGGACGACGAGGTGAGCGTCGTAGGGCAGGCCGGAGGCGGTGAGGCCCCGCCGGTACCCGGTGATCCGCTCGGCGGTGGTGCTGAGTCCCGGCAGTCCGGCCACGAGTCCGATGCGACGGTGGCCGAGTCCGGCGAGGTGGGTGACCAGTTCGGCCATCGGCTCGATGTTCTCGGCGCACACCTGATCGAAGCGCAGAGGCCCGCCCGTACGGCCGCCGGCGTCCCCCGACCCGCCCGCCTCGCCCTCCGCCACGCCGTCGACCACCCGGTCCAGGAACACCGTCGGGACCTCGTGCCGCGCGAGATACGCGACGAGCTCGCGTGGGTCCGCCGAGGGCGCGACGATCATGCCGTCCACGCGCCGTTCGTGCAGCAGTTGGACGACCTTGCGCTCGTGCTCGGGGTCGTCGTGCGGATCGGCGATGAGCAGGCTGTAGCCGTGTTCCAGGGCGCCCGCCTCCACGCCCTGGAGGATCTCCGTGAAGTACGGGTTGCTGATCGCCGACACCGCGAGCCCGACGGAGCGGGTGCGGGAGGTCACCAGGGAACGGGCCAGGGTGTTGGGGGTGTACCCGAGCTCGTCGACCGCGTCGAGCACGGCCTGGCGGGTGTGGGGCAGGACCGGCCGGGTGCCGTTGAGGACGTGCGAGACGGTCGCCACGGACACGCCCGCGCTGCGTGCCACGTCGGCCATGGTCGGCATCGCGCCCCTCCCGGACAGCCGGCTTCCCGGATCGGAGACCTCCCCGACGGTGGCCCCCACGGCCGGGAAGCTATCCCATTCGGCAGCGCACGTAAACGCTTGCGCAATCGTTTACGTCGAGTCACCGGCCGGACGCCCGGGCGCTCGGAGGCTCTTACTCCCAGTCCCACCCGATCCCCACGACCCCCGACCGCACCCGTGGCTCGACGAGGTGGACCGAGTGGTGGTGGCCGGTGAGCGCGAGGTCCTGGCGGCCGCTGCGGGGCGCCGCGGGGGAGTGCTGGGCGAAGCGGTGGCAGCGCACCGGCAGGGCGTTCTCGTCGAACCTGACCTGGAGCGCGTACTGGCCGCCGGGTGAGCCGAAGCCGCGGACGTACTCGCGGGAGACACCGCCCGTGCCGTCCTCGACGCGGTAGCGGAAGAGGAAGGTGTCGCCCGCCCGCAGCCGGGCGTCGAGGAGCAGCTCGGCCACCAGCACCCCGGTGTCGTGGTGCCGACGCACGCGCCCCGTACGGCAGTTCTCCAGGGCGTGCACGGTCATGAGCTCCGGCACGCACCCCGGGTCGCCGTGGTGGATCGCCATGAAGCGGTCGACGCCCTCGCGGTGGGCGCGCACGATGTGGTGCGACTCGCGGCCGCGCAGCTCGCGACGCGGCCCTATGTCTATGCGCTCGTGGTGGCCGAGGGTGTGCAGCCCGCCGTCGTGCGGCGAGTCCAGCTCGTCCAGCAGCTGTTCGAGGACGCCCGAGGCCGCGAGGAGGGAGCGGTAGGAGCGGGTCGCGGGACGCTCGGCGGCCGACCGGTCGTCGTGTGCGGCGAGCAGCCGGATCAGCGACTCCTCCGGCAGCTGGAGGATCTCCTCCAGTGCCCGTACGGCCCGGAGCGACTCGGGGCGCTGCGGGCGGCGGGCGCCCTGCTGCCAGTAACTCAGGCTGGTGACCCCGACCTTGACCCCGTAGCGCGACAGATGGTGCTGGACGCGCTGGAGCGGCAGCCCCCGGGCGGCGATCGCGGCGCGCAGCGCGACGTGGAAGGGGCCGCCTCGCAGGGCCGTGTCCAGTTCCGCGTCGACGACGGTCGCGGCGTCCGCGTGCTGTGTGGCGTGCGGCATGCAGGGGCCTTTCTGTACAGGTTCGGGCGGCTGGTCAGGCCGTTCGAGAGGGTGTCGGGGCCGTTGGGGGCAGTGCCGGGGAGGCTTCACATCCGTACGCCGTCGTTCCCGGCCCCGAGTTCCTCCGCATTGAAGCGTGTTGGCCTGGTCCCGACAACACTTGGCGCCGAACGACGGCGCACTCCTGGCCGAACGACTGCCCTACGCACGGCTGTTCGCCGGGGCCTCCGCTCAGGAAGCCGGGGGCTCCGCTCAGGCGCTCGGGGCCTCGCCGTCGCCGTCCAGCAGCTCCCTGATCGCCCGCGCCGACAGCGCGGACTTGGGCAGGAACCCGCGGGCCGGACTGTCGGCGATCAGCTCCTCGAAGTCCTCCGGCGCGTGCGTGGAGATCAGGACGATGACGGCCGAGACGCTGCGGGCCAGCCGAGCCGCCACGTCGAAGCCGCTTTCGCCGTCGAGGTCGAGATCGACCAGGACGACGTCGGGGGTGAGTTCCGCGGCCCGTACCAGAGCCTCCGTACCGGACAGGGCGACGCCGACGACAGGTATCCCGTCGCGTTCCAGCAGCCTGCGCGCGGCCTCCAGGAACCGGATGCTGTCATCGACGAGAAGACAGCGCATGGACATGCGGACAGGGTCCCAACCAGCCGGAGGTTGCGCCTTCCAGCTAGCCGGAAAGAGTCGGGGCGGATTGCTGCCGGGCACCTGGAATGTGCCCAAGTCCCGTGCCGGATCCGCCCGTTCCCGTTCACCCAGCGCAGCGGGAGGTGACCGGGGGTAGCATGTGGGCTGCCCTGGGGAGGCCGTGAGATTCCGGTCGAGTGGGGGTGTGCGATGAAGGCGCCGCTCGGAAGGACCGCGAGGGGCCGTCGCGCCCTGGCCTCGGGACTGCTGGCGGCCGCGCTGCTGGTCGCCGCGTGCGGCGGTGGCGGCGGGGACGGCGAGCGGGCCCGCACCGACACCACCTGCGACGGCAGGATCGACGGCACCGCGCAGGTCACGGTGTGGTTCCATGCGGGGCCGAGCGCCGAGTACAACACCCTGCGTCGCCAGGTCCAGGACTTCAACCGGGTCCAGCGGCAGGTGCGGGTCGAGGCCGTCACACTTCCCGAGCAGCGGCCGTACAACGACCTCGTGCTCTCGGCCGCGGCCAGCGGCGACCTGCCGGACCTCCTCGACTTCGACGGGCCCCGCCTCTACAGCTATGCCTGGTCCGGCAGGATCAAGCCCATCGACTCCTGCCTGCCCGACGGCCTCCGCGAGGACCTGCTGCCCTCGATTCGCCAACAGGGCACCTACGCGGGGCGGTTGTACGGGATCGGCACCTTCGACTCGGGGCTCGGGCTCTATGTGCGGCCGTCGGTCCTGAAGAAGGCGGGCATCCGCATCCCCAAGGGCGTCTCGGATGCCTGGACCGCCGAGGAGTTCACGACGATCCTGCGCACCCTGCGCACGGCGGGCCACGCACACCCGCTCGACCTGGGCCTCGTCGACGCGAAACCCGGCGAGGAGTGGAGCACGTACGGCTTCGCGCCCGCGGTGTGGTCGGCGGGCGGCGATCTCATCGACCCCGAGACCTTCCGGACCGCCGACGGCTTCCTCAACGGACCCGAGTCGGTCAGGGCGCTCACCGTCCTCCAGAACTGGGTCGAGGAGAGGCTCGTCGAACCGGGTAAGACCGACCAGGCGTTCGAGCAGGAGCGCAGTGTCATCTCCTGGACGGGCCACTGGCGGTACCCGGACTACGCCGAGCGTTTCCCCGGGGACGTGGCGATCGTGCCGCTGCCCGACTTCGGCCGGGGCACCGTGACCGGGATGGGCTCCTGGCAGTGGGGCGTGCCCTCGGGCGGGGCCGACGGCGACGCCGTATGGCGCTTCCTCGCCTATCTGCTGCAGCCGGACCAGATCCACCGGATGAGCGTGGCCAACGGCGCGATCCCGGCCACGCGCAGCGCGGTCGAACTCTCGCCCGCGTACGCCGAGGGTGGTGCCGAGCGCCTGTTCATCGAGCAGTTGCGGGACGGCGTGGCCCGCCCGAGGCCGCGGACGCCCGCCTATCCGGCGATCACCGAGGCCTTCTCCCGGGCCTTCCCGAAGATCATGATCGACCGGGCACCGGTCAAGGCCACGCTCGACGAGGCGGTCGTGGCCATCGACAAGGACCTGGCCGCGCACGACGGATACCCGAGGAGCGGACCATGAACCCCGCCCGACTTCACGCCCCATGCCCCCCGCCCGACGTCACGCCCCATGCCCCCCGCCCGACGTCACGCCCCGGCCCTCGGGACACATGGACGGCGGCCCGGTTCGCGGGCATGCTGAAGACGCCGTGGAAGCCGGGCCCGACGGGCCGCGGTCGACGCCGGCCGGCGACGCGCCGCCACGAAAGCGTGAAGGTGCCGTCCACAGAGGGGTGTTCGCCATGACGGAACCCGACCGTGCGTCACACGGAAGCGGCACCGCCTAGGCCCTGCCATGCGCCGCTCACCACTCAGACGCACCCCGCGGACCGGGCCCAGCGCTCCGGCGGACGCGCACGGCAGCCCGGGGTCCGCGCACGGCAGCCCGGGGTCCGCGGATGGCGTCCCGGCGGCCGCGCAGCCCACCCCGGCGGACCCGCACCGCATCCCGCTTCTCGCCCGGCTGCGCGTAGGACGGAAGCTGACGCTGCTGGTCCTGCTGCCGGTGGCCGGGCTGCTGGCCTTCACCGTCTTCAGCGCCGTGACCCAGTGGCGGGAGGCGCGGGCCCTGCGCGACTTCCACACCGGGACCGAGGTGTCGTTCGCGACGGTCGAGATCACCGACGCCGTCGCGCGCGAGCGGCTCGCCGCCGTGGACGCCCGGCTGCGCCCCGGACCCGGCACCCGGGCGGAGCGGGCCGACGCCGAGCGCGCCACCGACCGCGTCCTCGCGCGCGCCGGGGACCGCGCCGCCTCCTGGTCGGCCGCCGACATCGCGGGCGACCTCGACGCCCTCGGACGCCAACTGCACTCCCTGCGCGTCCAGACGGACACCGGCTCGCTCACCGCCCCCGGCATCGCCGAGCAGTACGGCAACGTCGAGGACACCCTCCTCGACGACGTCACCGCCCTCGAATCCGGCCGCCCCACCCGCGCCTCGGGCCGCGCGGCCGACGCCCACCTCGCGCTCCTGCGGGCCATCGAGGCCGCCGGCCGGGAGCAGGCCGAGGTCGCCGCACTGCTCGCCGGACCCGCCGGCCGCCCCACCGGCGCCGGACGCTGGCCCGCACTGGAGACCGCCCAGCTGGACGCCTTCCGCGAGAACACCTCGGCCGCACTGCGGACCCAGCTGTACGTCGTCCAGTTCCAGGACCCCGGCCGGGCCGTCCGCCGGCTCCGTGACCTGCTCGCCACGGCCCGCCCGGAGACAGCCGCCTGGCCGTCGTACGAGCGCTGGCTCGCCGACTCCGGCGCCCGCATCGACGCCCTGCGCGCCATCCAGGACCGGGCCGGACGCGAACTGGACACCACGGCGGGCCGCGACCGACGCGAGGCGGAGACCCGCGCGGTACGCGATCTCGCCGCCTCCCTCGCCGTGCTCGCCCTGGTCACCTTCCTCGCCCTCGCGCTCAGCCGTTCGATCACCCGCCCCCTCGGCGAGGTCTCGGCGGGCGCCAGGGCACTGTCGTACGGCGATCTCTCGTACGACATCCGGTACGCGGGCCGCGACGAACTGGGCGAGGTCGCCGACACCTTCCGCGACCTGCGGGTCACCACCGAGCGGCTGGCCGCGGAGATCCGTGCCATGAACACGGCGATCGACCACAACCGTCTCGAACACCGCGCCGACCAGGCCGCCTTCGAGGGCACCTGGAGCCAGCTGCTCGGCGGCATGAACGCCACCATGGCCTCCTTCGCGGCGGCCCACGGGCGGCGCGAGAAGGCCGAGCAGGAACTGGCGGGCGTCTTCAACCTCTCCCTGGACCTGCTCTGCATCAGCGGGCTTGACGGCTATCTGAGGCGCGTCAACCCCGCCTTCGAACGCACCCTGGGCTACTCCGGCGCGGAGCTCCTGGCCAGGCCGTTCCTCGACTTCGTGCACGAGGAGGACCGGGCGGGCACCGAGGTGGCCCTGGCACGGCTGGCCGAGGGCCTGGACCTGGCCGAGTTCGAGAACCGCTACCTGCGCAAGGACGGCACCGAGCTGTGGCTCCAGTGGAGCGCCCGGCCGGTCCCCGAGGAGGGACTCATCTACGCCACCGCGCGCGATGTCACCGAAAGCCGCCGCAGCGCCAGGGAACAGGCCGCACTGCGCCGGGTGGCGACCCTGGTGGCCCGCGGCGCCCCGCCGTCCGAGGTGCTGACGCGGGTCGCCGAGGAGGTGGGCGACCTCCTGGGCACCACCGCGGCCGTGCTCCGGCAGGAGTCCGACGGCAGCCAGAAGACCCTCGGGACCGTGCTCGGCCTCCCCGAGGACCTGGAGGAGAGCACGCGCGCGGAGCGCAGGCGGGCCGGGCGCGAGGCGATCGAGGAGGTCACCCGGACCGGACGGGCCGCCCATGTCGGCCACGCCGTCGGCGCCCCCATCGTCGTCGACGACCGGCTGTGGGGCTTCGTGCTGGCGGCCTCCCCGGTGGAGGTGCTGCCCGCCGGAACCGAGTCGAGGCTGGCCGACTTCACCGAACTCGTCGCCACGGCCATCGCCAACGCCGACAGCCGCGACCAGCTGACCGCCTCACGCGCGCGCGTGGTGGCCGCCGCGGACGCCTCCCGGCGGCGCATCGAGCGGGATCTGCACGACGGCGTCCAGCAGCGGCTCGTCGCCCTCCAGCTGGAGCTGCGGCTCGCCGAGACACTGGTGCCCGATCCGTCCTCGGAGCTCGCGCAGCAGCTGGCGCACGTGGGCAAGGGCCTCGACGACGCCTTCCAGGACCTGCTCCAGGTGGCCCGGGGCATCCACCCCGCCATCCTGTCCAAGGGCGGCCTGGGCCCCGCCCTGCGCTCCCTGGCCCGCCGCTCCGCCGTCCCCGTGGAGCTCGACCTGAGGCTGCCCGCGGCCCGGCTGCCGGAGAGACTGGAGGTGGCCGCCTACTACGTGACCTCCGAGTGCCTGACCAACGCCGCGAAACACGCGCACGCGCGCGTGGTGGCAGTGACGGGGGAGGTCCGGGACGACGTCCTGGAGCTGACCATCCGCGACGACGGAGTCGGCGGCGCCGAGCCCCGACGCGGCTCCGGTCTGATCGGCCTCATCGACCGGGTCGAGGCGATCGGCGGCAAGCTGGCCGTCGTCAGCCCGCCCGGCGAGGGCACCACCCTGGACGTGCGGCTGCCCCTGGGCGGGCCCTCGCCGGACCTGTGACCCCTCGGGAGGGACTTGCGGCCCCTCGGAGGGGGCTTGTGACCGCCCGGAGGGGGCTTGTGACCGCCCGGGGCGCACGCAGGGGGAGTTCGTCCAGGCGGGGGAGTCCTGAACGTGGTGACGTCGCGTACGCTCCGGGCGGTCCCTGGCGGACGGAGAGGCATCCGTCCGGTCTCAGGGGCGGTGGGTGCCGCCGTTCCGTGCGGTCAGCAGGCGCTTGGCGCGCACGACGTCCGGGTCCCTGGGGTCCAGGGGGTCGGGAGCGCCGTACGGCTCGTCCGGGTGCCGGCGGGCACGGACCGGCCGCCGTCGCTGCTCGATCCGCGTCCGCCGCATGTCCCGCACCCTTCGGCCGTGCGACCCGCCGTCCCTCGCCCGGGGCGGCCGGTCGGACTGCATCCGCGCTGCATCTGCACTGCTTCGAGGATGGCCCGCACCGGTCCGCGCGTCGTCACGGCAGGCCTCCACTTCCGCTTCCGGCTAGCCGTAAACCCGCCGGTGGGGCAGGCTGTTGGGCGTGGAGGCCGTGCGAGGGGGGCCGGGGTCATGGAGGACACAGCGCAGCAGCCGGCACGGGGACGGGTCGTCCTCGCCGACGACGACATCCTGCTCAGGGAGGGCCTGGCCAGTCTGTGCGAGCGCGTCGGCTACCAGGTCGCCGGGCAGGCTTCGGACGCGGTCAGGCTGCTGGAACTGGTCGACGAGGAACGTCCCGAACTGGCGATCGTCGACATCAGGATGCCCCCGGACCACTCGACCGAGGGCCTCAAGGCGGCCCGTACGATCCGTGAACGCCACCCCGCCACCGGCATCCTCGTCCTGTCGGCCTTCGTCGAGGTCGAGGACGCCCTGGAACTGCTGGCGAGCGGCCGCAAGATCGGCTACCTCCTCAAGAGCCGGGTCACGGTCGTCGACGAGTTCATCGAGGCGCTGGAACGCGTCCACCGGGGCGGCTCGGTCGTCGACCCCTCCCTGGTGCAGGAGCTCTTCTCCGCCCAGCGCCGCGACGACCCCCTCGCCCAGCTCAGCGCCCGCGAGCGCGAGGTCCTGGCCCTGATGGCCGAGGGCCGCTCCAACGCGGGCATCGGCCGCCGCCTGTGGGTCACCGAGGGAACCGTCGAGAAGCATGTCCGCAGCATCCTCGGCAAACTCGGCCTCACGGAGGACACGGACGACCACCGCCGGGTGCTGGCGGTGCTGACGTTCCTGGAGTCGCGGTGAGGGTTTTCCCGGGCCCATGAGAAGGTCGGCCGCGTGGCGCAGACCTGGCTGGTGAGCTCCGAGGGACGTGCGCTCGCCCTCGTGAGCAATGCCGAGCGTGCGATGGTCTCCCTGCTCGACGACGAGGACACCGTGCCGCTCGCCGACGCCCTGCGCATCGTCGCCGGTGTGGTGGAGGCCGGGACTCCGCCGGCGGACGTCGCCTGGTGCGTCGACCGCTGAGCGGGTGGCCGGGGTTGTCCACAGGCCGGCCGGAGTGTCAGCACTCGCCAGTAGGGTGTGAGACATGGCCGATCCCTCCAGCTACCGCCCCAAACCCGGGGAGATCCCGGACACTCCCGGGGTGTACAGGTTCCGCGACGAGCACCGCCGGGTGATCTACGTCGGAAAGGCGAAGAGCCTGCGTCAGCGCCTGGCGAACTACTTCCAGGACCTGGCGAGCCTGCACCCCCGCACCCGCACGATGGTGACCACGGCCGCGTCCGTGGAGTGGACGGTGGTGTCCACGGAGGTCGAGGCCCTTCAGCTGGAGTACTCCTGGATCAAGGAGTTCGACCCCCGGTTCAACGTCAAGTACCGCGACGACAAGAGCTATCCGTACCTCGCCGTGACGATGAACGAGGAGTTCCCCCGCGTCCAGGTGATGCGCGGCCAGAAACGCAAGGGCGTCAGGTACTTCGGGCCGTACGGGCACGCGTGGGCGATCCGCGACACCGTCGACCTCCTGCTGCGCGTCTTCCCGGTCCGCACCTGCTCCGCCGGCGTCTTCAAGAACGCCGCCCGCACCGGCCGCCCCTGCCTCCTCGGCTACATCGGCAAGTGCTCCGCGCCCTGCGTCGGTCGCGTCTCCGCCGACGAACACCGCGCTCTGGCCGAGGAGTTCTGCGACTTCATGGCCGGCCGCACCGGCACCTACATCCGTCGCCTGGAGCAGCAGATGGCGGACGCGGCCGAGGAGATGGAGTACGAGCGGGCGGCCCGCCTGCGCGACGACATCGGGGCCCTCAAGAAGGCCATGGAGAAGAGCGCGGTCGTGCTCGCCGACGCGACCGACGCCGACCTGATCGCGGTCGCCGAGGACGAGCTGGAGGCCGCCGTCCAGATCTTCCACGTCCGCGGCGGACGCGTGCGCGGACAGCGCGGCTGGGTCACCGACAAGGTCGAGGAGATCACCACCGGCGCCCTCGTCGAACACGCCCTCCAGCAGCTCTACGGCGAGGAGAAGGGCGACGCGGTCCCCAAGGAGGTCCTCGTCCCGGCCCTGCCCGACCCGGTCGAGCCCGTCCAGGAGTGGCTCGCCGAGCGCCGCGGCTCGGGCGTCTCGCTGCGCATCCCGCAGCGCGGCGACAAGAAGGCCCTGATGGAGACCGTGCAGCGCAACGCCCAGCAGGCGCTCGTCCTCCACAAGACCAAGCGCGCCTCCGACCTGACCACGCGCTCGCGTGCCCTGGAGGAGATCGCCGAGGCCCTCGACCTGGACAGCGCCCCGCTCAGGATCGAGTGCTACGACATCTCCCACCTCCAGGGCGACGACGTGGTCGCGTCCATGGTCGTCTTCGAGGACGGCCTCCAGCGCAAGAGCGAGTACCGCCGCTTCCAGATCAAGGGATTCGCCGGGCAGGACGACGTCCGGTCCATGCACGAGGTGATCTCCCGGCGGTTCCGGCGCTACCTCGCCGAGAAGGAGAAGACCGGCGAGTGGGTGGACGACTCCGCCCCGGCCGACGGCGCCTCACTGGCCGACGGCGCCTCCCCGGCCGACGGCACCTCCCCGGTCGACGACCCCACCCAGGCCGACGGCACCTCCCCGGCCGACGGCGCGCAGGACCTCGCCGGGAACGGGCTCAAGGACGAGGACGGCCGCCCCAAGAAGTTCGCCTACCCGCCCCAGCTCGTCGTCGTCGACGGCGGCCGGCCCCAGGTCGCCGCCGCCAAGAAGGCCCTGGACGAACTCGGCATCGACGACATCGCCGTCTGCGGTCTCGCCAAGCGCCTGGAGGAGGTGTGGCTGCCCGACGAGGAGGACCCGGTCGTGCTGCCCCGCACCAGCGAAGGCCTGTACCTTCTCCAGCGGGTCCGTGACGAGGCCCACCGCTTCGCCATCACCTACCAGCGTGCCAAGCGGGCCCAGCGCTTCCGGTCGAGCCCGCTCGACGACGTCCCCGGCCTCGGGGACACACGCAAGCAGGCCCTGCTGAAACATTTCGGGTCCTTGAAGAAACTACGATCCGCCACCATCGACCAGATCTGCGAGGTCCCCGGCATAGGCCGCAAGACGGCCGAGACGATCGCCGTGGCCCTCGCCCAGGCGGCCCCGGCCGCGCCCGCCGTCAACACGGCGACTGGAGAGATCATGGATGAGGAGGAACCCGGCACCACGGGTTCCGGTGGGGACCCCGTGACGGCGGGCGCCCCGGACGAACGACGGGGGCAGGAGACATGAATGTGAACGAGCACGAACAAGCACAGGACCAGAGCGGAGACGACACCCAGGTGAGCACGGGCGCACCCCACGACACCTCCGGAGTCCCGGAGGCGGCCATCCCCGAGCTGGTGATCATCTCCGGCATGTCCGGAGCCGGCCGCTCCACCGCCGCCAAGTGTCTGGAGGACCTCGGCTGGTTCGTCGTCGACAACCTCCCGCCCGCGCTGATCCCCACCATGGTGGAGCTCGGCGCCCGCTCCCAGGGCAATGTCGCCCGGATCGCCGTGGTCGTCGACGTCCGCGGCCGGCGCTTCTTCGACAACCTCCGCGAGTCCCTCGCCGACCTGGAGTCCAAGCACGTCACCCGGCGGATCGTCTTCCTGGAGTCCTCCGACGAGGCCCTGGTGCGCCGCTTCGAGTCCGTGCGCCGCCCGCACCCCCTCCAGGGCGACGGCCGTATCGTCGACGGCATCGACGCCGAGCGCGAACTCCTGCGCGAGCTGCGCGGCGACGCCGACCTGGTCATCGACACCTCCAGCCTCAACGTCCACGAGCTGCGTGCCAAGATGGACGCCCAGTTCGCCGGCGAGGAGGAGCCCGAACTGCGGGCCACCGTCATGTCGTTCGGCTTCAAGTACGGCCTCCCCGTCGACGCCGACCTGGTCGCGGACATGCGCTTCCTGCCCAACCCGCACTGGGTCCCCGAACTGCGCCCCTTCACCGGCCTCAACGAGGAGGTGTCGGCGTACGTCTTCAACCAGCCCGGCGCCAAGGAGTTCCTCGACCGCTACGCCGAGCTGCTGCGCCTGATCGCGGCCGGCTACCGCCGTGAGGGCAAGCGCTACGTGACGATCGCCATCGGCTGCACCGGCGGCAAGCACCGCTCGGTCGCCACCTCGGAGAAGCTCGCCGCGCGCCTCGCGGCCGAGGGTGTGGAGACGGTGGTCGTACACCGGGACATGGGACGGGAATGACCGCACGTACTCCGCGGCTGAGCATGCTGCGCCGGGTGGTCCCCGAAGGGCGTGCGACCCGGCCCGTCGAGGCCCGTGGCGCGCGGCCCCGGCGCCGCGGTGCTCAGCCCAAGGTGGTGGCGCTCGGCGGCGGCATGGGCCTGTCCGCCTCGCTCGCCGCCCTGCGCCGGATCACCGGCGACCTCACCGCCGTCGTCACCGTGGCCGACGACGGCGGCTCCAGCGGGCGTCTGCGCGACGAGCTGGGCGTGCTGCCGCCCGGCGACCTGCGCAAGGCGCTGGCCGCGCTGTGCGGCGACGACGACTGGGGCCAGACCTGGTCCCGGGTCATCCAGCACCGCTTCCAGTCCAAGGGCGACCTGCACGAACACGCGGTCGGCAATCTGCTGATCGTCGCCCTGTGGGAGCAGCTCGGCGACCATGTCCAGGCCCTCGACCTGGTCGGCAGGCTCCTGGGCGCCCATGGCCGGGTGCTGCCCATGTCCGCCGTACCCCTGGAGCTCCAGGCGCTGGTCAAGGGGCACGATCCGGAGCGGCCGGAGGACGTGGAGACCGTACGCGGACAGGCGACCGTGGCCCTGACCCCGGGCGAGGTGCAGTCGGTGCATCTCGTGCCGCACGACCCGCCCGCGGTGCCCGAGGCGGTGGAGGCGGTCCGGGACGCGGACTGGGTCGTCCTCGGCCCCGGCTCGTGGTTCTCCTCGGTCATCCCGCACCTGCTCGTGCCCGAACTGCTGGACGCGCTCACCCAGACGAAGGCGCGCCGGGTACTCTCCCTGAACCTCGCCCCGCAGCCGGGAGAAACCGATGGCTTCTCCCCGCAGCGTCATTTGGAGGTTTTGGGACGACACGCCCCTAAACTCGCCCTGGACGTGGTGCTGGCCGACCAGGCCGCCGTGCCCGACCGCGACTCCCTGACCGATGCCGCCAAGCGCTTCGGTGCCGCGGTCGAGCTGGCCCCGGTGGCCCGGCCCGACGGAACCCCGAGGCATGACCCGGAGCTGTTGGCCGCCGCGTACGACCGTATTTTTCGGATGCATGGAAGGATCGGCCCATGGCGATGACGGCAGCGGTGAAGGACGAGATCTCCCGGCTCCCCGTCACCCGGACCTGCTGCAGAAAGGCGGAGGTCTCCGCCATCCTGCGGTTCGCCGGCGGCCTCCACCTGGTGAGCGGGCGCATTGTGATCGAGGCCGAGCTGGACACCGCGATGGCGGCCCGCCGGCTCAAGCGGGACATCCTGGAGATCTTCGGCCACAGCTCCGAGCTGATCGTGATGGCACCCGGCGGACTGCGGCGCGGCTCGCGGTACGTCGTCCGGGTCGTCGCCGGCGGTGACCAGCTGGCCCGGCAGACCGGCCTGGTGGACGGCCGCGGCCGGCCGATCCGCGGTCTGCCCCCGCAGGTCGTCTCCGGTGCCACCTGTGACGCCGAGGCCGCCTGGCGCGGGGCCTTCCTGGCGCACGGCTCGCTCACCGAGCCGGGCCGCTCCTCCTCCCTGGAGGTGACCTGCCCGGGCCCGGAGGCCGCGCTCGCGCTGGTCGGTGCCGCCCGCCGCCTCTCGATCGCCGCCAAGGCCCGCGAGGTCCGCGGGGTCGACCGGGTCGTCGTCCGTGACGGTGACGCGATCGGCGCGCTGCTGACCCGCCTCGGCGCCCATGAGTCGGTGCTCGCCTGGGAGGAGCGCCGGATGCGCCGCGAGGTGCGGGCCACGGCGAACCGTCTCGCCAACTTCGACGACGCCAACCTGCGCCGCTCCGCGCGTGCGGCCGTCGCCGCCGGGGCGCGGGTGCAGCGGGCGCTGGAGATCCTCGCCGACGATGTGCCCGAGCACCTCGCGGCCGCCGGCCGGCTGCGCATGGAGCACAAGCAGGCCTCCCTGGAGGAGCTGGGCGCGCTCGCCGACCCGCCGCTGACCAAGGACGCGGTCGCCGGCCGTATCCGCCGACTGCTCGCCATGGCGGACAAGCGCGCCTCCGACCTCGGCGTCCCGGGCACGGAGTCCAGCATCACCGAGGAGATGGCCGACAACCTGGTCGGCTGAGCCTCCTCACAGCTGACCCAGCCTCACCACGCCGGTGCCGACGCCCACTTGGGACGCCGGCACCGGCGTTCGCGCGCCCAGGCCCCGGCGTTCGCCGCATCGAGGCCCCGGCGTTCGCCGCATCCAGGCCCCGGCGTTGACCCATCCGGGCACCGGCGTTTGCGTATCCGTGAGGCGCCCTTGACTGGATCATGAACTGTCATGAGCCTGGCATCTGTTCGCTGCTGTGGCGGACCACCGCAAGGGGGGCTCATGAGACGAAGAGCGAGACCGATCCTCGCTGTTGGCGCACTTCTGCTCGGCGGCGCGGGCATCGCACCCGTCGCCCAGGCCGCGCAGAGCGCAGGTTCTCCTGATCCGAACGAAATCAAGGTCTTCCGTGCCGAGGTGACCAGCGCGCAGGTACCCCTGCTGCTGGCGGCCGGCCAGGACGGCCACGAACTGAGCGAGCAGGTGCCGGAGAAGGGCACCGCGACCGTCGAGGTCTACCTCACCGACCAGGAAGCCCAGAAGCTGGAGAAGAAGGGTGTCGCGCTCACCGAGCACACCCTGACCGCCAAGGCCGAGGCCCGGGTGGAGAAGGCCGCCGAGGGCGTGTTCCGGCCGTACAGCGGAAGCGGCGGACTCCAGGAGGAGCTCCTCGCCACCGCCCGGGCCAACCCCGGCCTCACCAAGGTCGTCTCCATCGGCAAGACCGTGAACGGCAAGGACATCCTCGCGCTCAAACTGACCAAGAACGCGAAGAAGTCCAAGGACGGCGCCAAACCCTCCGTCCTCTACCTGTCCAACCAGCACGCGCGCGAGTGGATCACGCCGGAGATGACCAGGCGGCTGCTCCACCACTACGTCGACAACTACAAGAGCGACCAGCGCATCAAGAAGATCGTCGACACCACCGAGCTGTGGTTCGTCCTGTCGGCCAACCCCGACGGCTACGACTACACCTTCCAGAGCGCCGACACCCGCCTGTGGCGCAAGAACCTGCACGACAACAACGGCGACGGCACCATCGCCGTCGGCGACGGCGTCGACCTCAACCGCAACTTCTCCTACAAGTGGGGCTACGACAACGAGGGTTCGTCCCCCAACCCCACCAGCGAGACCTACCGCGGCACGGCCCCGGCCTCCGAGCCCGAGACCAAGGCGCTGGACGCCTTCGAGAAGCGGATCGGCTTCACGTACGGCATCAACTACCACTCCGCCGCCGAGCTCCTGCTCTACGGGGTCGGCTGGCAGGTGGCCACCGACACCCCGGACGACGTCCTCTACAAGGCGCTCGCCGGCACCCCGGACAACTCGGCGATCCCGGGCTACCGCCCGCAGGTCTCCTCGGAGCTGTACACCACCAACGGCGAGGCGGACGGCCACGCGTCGAACGTCAACGGCCTGGCGATGTTCACCCCCGAGATGTCGACCTGCCAGACCGCCTCGAACCTCGACCCGAACGACCAGTGGAACGCGGCCGACTGCCAGTCGGTCTTCAACTTCCCGGACGACGAGAAGCTGATCCAGCAGGAGTTCGAGAAGAACATCCCCTTCGCGCTCTCCGTCGCCGAGTCCGCGGCCCAGCCCGACCAGCCGAAGTCCTCGCTCGGCCTGAAGGCCGCAGACTTCACCCCCAAGCCCTTCAGCACCTCCTACGCGCGCGGCGCGGACCAGGAGGTCTCCGTCGTCGCCCGCAGGTCCGTGCGGGACAAGGAGCTCAAGTACCGCGTCAACGGCGGCCGTACGCACGACCGGGACCTCAGGGCCTGGAAGGGCGGCGAGACCTACGGCGGTGAGGACAACCTCTACTTCGACGAGTACCGGGCCAAGGTCGAGGACGCGAGGCCGGGCGACAAGGTCGAGGTCTGGTTCACCGGCCGGGCCAAGGGCGGAAAGACCACCTCCAGCACGCACTTCACGTACACGGTCGCCGAGCGGCCGCGCGCGGACGTGCTCGTGGTCGCCGAGGAGGGCGCGACCGCCACGCAGGCGCAGACGTACGTCGACGCGCTGAAGGCGGCCGGCCGGCAGGCGCTCGTCTGGAACGTCGCCACCCAGGGCGCGCCCGACGCGCTCGGCGTGCTCGACCACTTCAAGTCGGTCGTGCACTACACGGGCGCGACCGTCCCGGGCAACGCCACCCAGCTCCAGCTGCGGGCCTTCCTCAACGAGGGCGGCAAGCTGATCGAGGCGGGCGAGCGGGCCGGCGGCAGCGTCGACCTGGGCGGCGGCACGCTGTCCAACGACTTCAGCCAGTACTACCTGGGCGCCTACACGCGTACGACCCTGCCGGGCGCCACCGCCTTCCAGGGCACCGGCAAGCTCACCGGATCCGCCGGAGTCCTCGGCGCCGCCCCCGGCAACCCGCTGGACGCGGCCGGCTCCTACAGCGTCACCTCGGACAACCTTCCGGTGGCGACCTTCCCGCAGTTCGCGAGCGCGGGCGCGGGCACGTATCCCGGCACGCCCAACCCGTACGGGCCGTACGAAGGCGCCTCCATGGCGGCCGTCACGCACAGCGACTACGCCTGGAACCGCCTCACCCGCACCATCGACCTCACCCAGGTGACCGCCGCGCAGGCACCCACGCTGCGCACCCGGATCCTCTGGGACACCGAGGAGGGCTACGACCACGCCGTCCTGGAGGCGCACACGGCCGGGGCCGAGGACTGGACCACCCTCCCGGACAAGAACGGCGCCACCAGCACCGCGGTGCCCACCGAGTGCGAGGCCGGGTTCTTCATCGCGGCCCACCCCGCGCTCAAGCGGTATCTGACCCAGGGCGCCGACGGCTGCACGGCCACCGGCACCAGCGGCCAGTGGAACAGCCTCACCGGGTCCTCGGCCGGCTGGCAGGAGGTCTCCTTCGACCTCTCCGCCTACGCGGGCAAGAAGGTCGAGGTGTCCTTCAGCTACATCACCGACCCCGGCTCCGGCGGTCGCGGTGTGCTGCTCGACAACACCTCCGTGGCCGTCACCGGCCAGGCCACCGAGACCGAGGGCTTCGAGACCTCGCTCGGCGCCTGGAGCGTGCCCGGTCCGCCCGCGGGCAGCCCCGCGGTCGTGAAGGACTGGGGCCGGACCGGGGAGCTGTTCCGGACGTACGGCGCGGTCACCACGGACGACACCGTGCTGCTGGGCTTCGGTCTGGAGCACGTCACCGCGGCGGCCGACCGCACGGCCCTGATCCGCAAGGCGCTCACGGCCATCGGCGGGTGAACCGGCGGTGACCCGGTGTAGTCGTACCGGGTGACCGGAGCTTTCGATCCGGGGCGGTCCGTACCCCTACTGGCGGGTACGGACCGCCTGCCCGTGTATGCGGCATCTCGATGTCACTCCGCAAGCCTCAGGGGGGTAGGGTCGGGGGTGGTCGGGGACATCCCATACAGCTCGCCGGTCTCACAGCCGGCGTACCAACGAGGAGATCGGTTCGTGACGATCCGCGTAGGCATCAACGGCTTTGGCCGCATCGGTCGTAACTACTTCCGCGCGCTGCTGGAGCAGGGTGCTGACATCGAGATCGTGGCTGTCAACGACCTGGGTGACACCGCGACCACCGCGCACCTGCTGAAGTACGACACCATCCTGGGCCGCCTCAAGGCCGAGGTGTCGCACACCGACGACACGATCACCGTCGACGGTCACACCATCAAGGTGCTGTCCGAGCGCAACCCCGCCGACATCCCGTGGGGTGAGCTGGGCGTCGACATCGTCGTCGAGTCGACCGGCATCTTCACGAAGAAGGCGGACGCCGAGAAGCACATCGCCGGCGGCGCCAAGAAGGTCCTCATCTCGGCTCCGGCCAAGGACGAGGACATCACCATCGTGATGGGTGTCAACGAGAGCAAGTACGACGCGGCCAACCACCACGTCATCTCCAACGCCTCCTGCACCACCAACTGTGTGGCGCCGATGGCCAAGGTTCTCGACGAGAACTTCGGCATCGTCAAGGGCCTGATGACCACGGTCCACGCGTACACCAACGACCAGCGCATCCTGGACTTCCCGCACTCCGACCTGCGCCGCGCCCGCGCCGCCGCGGAGAACATCATCCCGACCACCACGGGTGCCGCCAAGGCCACCGCGCTGGTCCTCCCGCAGCTCAAGGGCAAGCTCGACGGCATCGCGATGCGCGTGCCGGTCCCCACCGGTTCCGCCACCGACCTGGTCGTGGAGCTGGAGCGCGAGGTCACCAAGGACGAGGTCAACGCCGCGTTCAAGAAGGCCTCCGAGGGCGAGCTCCAGGGCTACCTGTCCTACACCGAGGACCCGATCGTCTCCTCGGACATCGTCAGCGACCCGTCGTCCTGCACCTTCGACTCCTCCCTGACCATGGTCCAGGAGGGCAAGTCCGTGAAGATCCTCGGCTGGTACGACAACGAGTGGGGTTACTCCAACCGCCTCGTCGACCTCACGGTCTTCGTCGGCAACCAGCTCTGATCCACAGAGCAGGCACTTCGATGTGAGAGCAGGGCCCGGGCGGCGCAGGGACGCGCCGCCCGGGCCCTGCCTCACGTGCAGAACCGCCCTCGTACGATCAGAGCACCCTCACCAGGAGTTCCTTCATGAAGACGATCGACGAACTCATCGCCGAAGGCGTGGACAACAAGCGGGTCTTCGTCCGCGCCGACCTCAACGTGCCGCTCGCCGACGGCCGTATCACCGACGACGGCCGCATCCGTGCCGTCCTGCCCACCGTCAAGGCCCTCGCGGACGCGGGCGCCAAGGTGGTCGTGGCCTCGCACCTGGGCCGCCCCAAGGGCGCCCCGGACCCGGCCTTCTCCCTGCTTCCGGCCGCCGAGCGGCTCGGTGAACTCCTGGGCGCGCCCGTGGCCTTCGCCCAGGACACCGTCGGCCCCGCCGCCCACGACGCGGTCAACGGCCTCCAGCCCGGCCAGGTCGCGGTCATCGAGAACCTCCGCTTCAACGCCGGCGAGACGTCCAAGGACGACACCGAGCGCGGCGAGTTCGCGGACCAGCTGGCCGCCCTCGCGGACGTCTACGTCGGCGACGGCTTCGGCGCGGTGCACCGCAAGCACGCCTCGGTGTTCGACCTCCCGGCCCGGCTGCCGCACTACGCCGGCTACCTCATCGCCACCGAGGTCGGCGTCCTGAAGAAGCTCACCGACGACGTGAAGCGGCCTTACGTGGTCGTCCTCGGCGGCGCCAAGGTCTCCGACAAGCTCGCCGTCATCGACGAGCTGCTCGGCAAGGCCGACCGCATCCTCATCGGCGGCGGCATGGCCTTCACCTTCCTCAAGGCCAAGGGCCACGAGGTGGGCGCCTCCCTCCTCCAGGAGGACCAGATCCCGGCGGTCCTGGAGTACATCGAGCGCGCCGAGAAGACCGGCGTCGAGCTGGTCCTGCCGGTCGACGCGGTGGTCGCCCCCGCGTTCCCGGACCTGAAGACCAAGGCCCCCGCCGACGCGACCACCGTCGCCGCGGACGCCATCCCCGCCGACCGGATGGGCCTGGACATCGGTCCGGCCTCCGGCAAGCTGTACGCCTCGAAGATCACCGACGCCGCCACCGTCTTCTGGAACGGCCCGATGGGCGTCTTCGAGCACCCCGAATTCGCCGAGGGCACCAAGGCGGTCGCCCAGGCCCTCCTCGACTCCCAGGCCTTCACGGTCGTCGGCGGTGGCGACTCCGCCGCGGCCGTCCGGATCCTGGGCTTCGACGAGAACGCGTTCGGACACATCTCGACCGGTGGCGGCGCCTCCCTCGAATACCTCGAGGGCAAGACGCTCCCCGGCCTCGCCGCACTGGAGGACTGACCCCGCATGACCACTCGCACGCCGATCATGGCGGGTAACTGGAAGATGAACCTCAACCACCTCGAGGCCATCGCACACGTCCAGAAGCTCGCCTTCGCCCTCGCGGACAAGGACTACGAGGCCGTCGAGGTCGCCGTCCTGCCGCCCTTCACCGACCTGCGCTCCGTGCAGACCCTGGTCGACGGCGACAAGCTCAAGATCAAGTACGGCGCCCAGGACCTCTCGGCGCACGACTCCGGCGCCTACACCGGCGAGATCTCCGGCTCGATGCTGGCCAAGCTGAAGTGCACGTACGTGGCGGTCGGCCACTCCGAGCGCCGCCAGTACCACCACGAGACCGACGAGCTGGTCAACGCCAAGGTCAAGGCCGCCTACAAGCACGGCCTCACCCCGATCCTGTGCGTCGGCGAGGAGCTGGAGGTCCGCGAGGCGGGCAACCACGTCGCGCACACCCTCGCCCAGGTCGAGGGCGGCCTCAAGGACCTCCCGGCCGAGCAGGCCGAGTCCGTCGTGATCGCCTACGAGCCCGTGTGGGCCATCGGCACCGGCAAGGTCTGCGGCGCCGAGGACGCGCAGGAGGTCTGCGCCGCCATCCGCGGCAAGATCGCCGAGCTGTACACCCAGGAGCTGGCCGACCAGGTCCGCATCCAGTACGGCGGCTCCGTCAAGGCCGGCAATGTCGCCGAGATCATGGCGCAGGCCGACATCGACGGTGCCCTGGTCGGCGGTGCCTCGCTGGACGCCGATGAGTTCGTCAAGATCGTGCGCTTCCGGGACCAGTGAGTAGGCCCTAGCGGCGATCCGTCGTACCCTTGCGGGGGCATGGCCCTGACGGCCGTGCCCCCGTCGTTCATCCGAATCCGAGAGAGTTGGTCCAGCCGTGGTTTTGGGGTTCTCGATCGCCCTGATCGTCTTCAGCGGGCTGCTGATGCTGCTGGTGCTGATGCACAAGGGGAAGGGCGGCGGCCTCTCCGACATGTTCGGTGGCGGCATGCAGTCGTCCGTCGGTGGCTCCTCGGTCGCCGAGCGCAACCTCGACCGCATCACCGTGGTGGTCGGTCTGTTGTGGTTCGTGTGCATTGTCGTGCTCGGTCTGCTCATGAAGACGAACAGCTGAGCGGCCACGCCACACACAGCACGTACATTCCGCACGTAAGGCCCCATGTTCGGTACGCGCACCTGAGCGCGGCCTATCATGGGGCTTGCGTCTAGGTGTGGGGGCTGTAACTCCAATCACTGGACGCGCGTTGGGCCTTACGTAGACTGAGGCGCTCGCAACGAAGCGACAACGCCGACTCGCTTCGCGGCACCATCACGCAGGGAGTTACGACCGTGGCAAGTGGCAACGCGATCCGAGGTAGCCGGGTCGGGGCGGGGCCGATGGGCGAGGCCGAGCGGGGCGAGTCCGCGCCCCGGCTGCGCATCTCCTTCTGGTGCTCCAACGGGCATGAGACGCAGCCCAGCTTCGCCAGCGACGCGCAGGTCCCCGAAACCTGGGACTGCCCGCGCTGCGGCTTCCCCGCAGGACAGGACCGGGACAACCCGCCGGACCCGCCGCGCACCGAGCCGTACAAGACGCACCTCGCGTACGTACGGGAGCGGCGCAGCGACGCGGACGGCGAGGCGATCCTCGCCGAGGCGCTCGCCAAGCTGCGGGGCGAGATCTAGCAGGCGACAGCCGGCCGGGCACCTAGGGGGCCTGGCCGGTGGCGTTTCGTGGCGGGGGCGGGGGCCTTCGAGGGATGCGCGGCTGGCGGCCCTCCGGGGCGATGCGCAGTTGCCGGGGTGACGCGTGATTGCCGGGGTGACGCGTGACTGCCGCCTGCTGGGGGCCGTGCGGGCACGGCTGCCGGCCGCTGCGGGCTGACGCCGGTCGGCCGTGGGTGGGTGGAGGTGCCCGGGTGTCACGCGGGGATGGGGTGCGGACGCCTGCGGAGCGCCGTCCTGCTCTCGACTCCGGCGCCCCACCGCGCGCCCCTCGTCGTCGCCGGGCCAGATCGACCGAGACTCTCCTTGCCAGGGCCTGACCGACTGTGGCTTCTCCTCGCCGGGCTTGACCGACCGTCGGCTCTCTTCGCCGGGGCCCGACCGCCGCGGTCCCTCACCGGAGCCCCGACCGGCCGCTGCTCCTCCTGGCCGTGGCCCTGACCGACCCCCGTCTCTCCTCGCCGTCTGCCGACATTCCCCCCGGTGCTGCTCACAGGGACGCCCCCGTGCTGATACTCGCGCTTCGCGTGCACGTACCTGTGGGTGCGTCGGGTGCGTATGCCGTCACGGGTCGTGTCCCGCGTTGATCAACTAGGTTGGAACCGCTGGGACAGGCACGAAAGAAGGCTGAAGTCGGACATGAACGCAGACGGCCGTACCAGGCTCAACCGGACGCCCGAGTGGACCGCGCTGACCGAGCACCGCGAGGAGCTCGGCGAGGTGCGGCTGAGGGAGCTGTTCGCCACCGACCCCGGGCGCGGCACCGGGTACACACTGCGGGTCGGTGACCTGTACGTCGACTACTCCAAGCACCTGGTCACCGACGAGACGCTGCGGTTGCTGCGCGAACTCGCCGCCGCCACCGACGTGTTCGGGCTGAGGGACGCCATGTTCCGCGGCGAGCGGATCAACACGACCGAGGACCGGGCCGTGCTGCACACCGCGCTGCGGGCCCCGCGGGACGCGGTGATCGAGGTCGACGGCGAGAACGTCGTCCCGGGTGTGCACGCCGTCCTCGACAAGATGAGCGACTTCGCGAACCGGGTCCGCTCCGGCGAGTGGACCGGCCACACGGGCAGCCGTATCAAGAACATCGTCAACATCGGCATCGGCGGCTCCGACCTCGGCCCCGCGATGGCCTACGAGGTGCTGCGCGGCTTCACCGACCGCGACCTCACGGTCCGCTTCGTGTCGAACGTCGACGGCGCCGACCTGCACGAGGCCACCCGTGACCTGGACGCGGCCGAGACGCTGTTCATCATCGCCTCCAAGACCTTCACCACCATCGAGACGATCACCAACGCCACCTCGGCCCGCGCCTGGCTGCTCGGTGAGCTGAAGGCCGGTCAGGAGGCCGTCGCCCAGCACTTCGTGGCGCTGTCGACCAACGCGGGCAAGGTGTCGGACTTCGGCATCGACACGGCCAACATGTTCGAGTTCTGGGACTGGGTCGGCGGCCGCTACTCCTTCGACTCGGCGATCGGGCTCTCCCTGATGATCGCCATCGGCCCGGACCGGTTCCGCGAGATGCTCGACGGCTTCCGGATCGTCGACGAGCACTTCAGGACCGCCCCGGCCGAGTCCAACGTTCCTTTGCTGCTCGGCCTGTTGGGCATCTGGTACGGCAACTTCCACGACGCCCAGTCGCACGCGGTGCTGCCGTACAGCCACTACCTGTCCAAGTTCACGGCGTATCTCCAGCAGCTCGACATGGAGTCCAACGGCAAGTACGTCGGCCGGGACGGACAGCCGGTGGAGTGGCAGACCGGGCCCGTGGTGTGGGGCACGCCCGGCACCAACGGTCAGCACGCCTACTACCAACTCATCCACCAGGGCACCAAGTTGATCCCGGCGGACTTCATCGGCTTCGCCGAGCCGGTCGACGAGCTCAGCGAGACGCTCAAGGCCCAGCACGACCTGCTGATGGCCAACTTCTTCGCCCAGACCCAGGCGCTCGCCTTCGGCAAGACGCCGGACGAGGTGCGGGCGGAGGGGGTCGCCGAGGAACTGGTCCCGCACAAGACCTTCCAGGGCAACCACCCGACGACGACGATCCTGGCCCGCGAGCTGACTCCGTCGGTCCTCGGCCAGCTCATCGCCCTGTACGAGCACAAGGTCTTCGTCCAGGGCGCGGTCTGGAACATCGACTCCTTCGACCAGTGGGGCGTGGAACTCGGCAAGGTCCTCGCCAAGCGCGTCGAGCCGGCGCTCACGGAGGGCGCCGAGGTACCGGGCCTGGACGCGTCGACGAAGGCCCTGGTGTCGACGTACCGGGAGCTGAGCGGACGGCAGTGAGCGCCACCCCGACATGCAGACGCCGGGCCCC
>NZ_JBHUXV010000124.1:0-26443 GCF_042669125.1 Streptomyces sp. NPDC057253
GTCGGCCGTCATCGGCGCCGTCCTCTTCGACGTCTTCGGCCACCATGGCCCGGACACCGTCAGCGACCACGAGGACTTCCTGCGCACCCACACCGCCGGCCTCGCGACCACCATCGGCCTGTGACCCCGAGAGACCCTGCGAGGACTCCGTACCACACCAAACGACCAACTACCTCAGGAAATGGGCGAGTTGAACGCGTTACGTTCCCGTCCCGGGCCGGTGAAGACGAAGTCCAGCTCCACCACCGAGCCGAACAGGCTGAGCCCGGTCGAGAACAGGTCGGTACGGATGTGGACCTGGGCGCCGTGCCGGCCGTAGGCGTACTCCTCGGTCCGGGAGAACACCTCCGAGGCCGCCATGCGCTCGTCGATCTCCCGGTCGCCGTCCTCGCCGCGGGCCTTGAGGACCTGCAGGCCCTGAACGCGGGCGGCGAACCCCGGGTTCGCGGCCATCTCCTCGCGCAGTCCGGTCACCGCGGCCTCCAGGTCCTCCAGCCGGCCGTAGTGGAGCCCGAAGTGCAGGTACGACTCCGGCCACTGGGCCCGCTGCTGGAGGAACGCCGTGAGCGCGGGGTGCTCGTCGTCGGTGCCGGCGCCCAGCTGCCGTGCGATGACGGCTTCGAGTTCGAGCTGTGCGGGCTTCAGCGCGAAGAGGTAGACGATGTTGTCGGCGCGGGCGGGGGTGTCCCGGTCCATCGCGATGACGTACAGCGGCTCGTCGGAGAACTGGTTGGGGAACTCCTGGACCCTGGCCCCGAGCAGTTCGAAGAACCGGGTCGCGAGCGCCCGTTCCCCCGGGCGGAAGTGGAGGGCGAGGTGCCCCAGACTCGTGCTCGGCAGGGGTACCGTCGCCGGCGGTGTGCGCTCGGGTGCGGGGTTCCTGATGGCCATGTCTGGCTCAACTCCTCGGTGTCGTGGCCGGGTTCGGGTGGTACGGCGGCCGGGTTCACTGGGACGGCGGCGTGGTGAAGCGGCTGCGTGCGGGGGCGGGCGGGCGGCGCGCGGTCAGCTGCTCCGCGCGGTCGCGCATGGCGGCCAGCACCGACTCGGGCTGGGTGACGATGTAGAACTCCCCGTCGGCGGCCTGCTGCAGGACGGTCGCGGCGGCCTCCTCGGCGCCGATGGCCCGTTCGCGGACCCGGAACATGGCCTCGCGCTCCTGCTCGGCCGCGGCCAGGTCACCGCTGTCGACGCCGCCCGCCCGGTCGAAGATGCGTGAGGTCACGGCCCCGGGCAGCACCGCGCCCACCTGGATGTGCCCGGCTCCGGCCAGGCCGACCTCCTGGTGGAGGCACTCGGTCATGGCCAGGACGGCGTGCTTGCTCATGATGTACGGGGTCTGCAGCGGCCACGCGGTCACGGCGCCGACGGACGCCATGTTGAGCACGCAGGCCGGTTCGGACTGGGCCAGCAGATGGGGCATGAAGGCCCGTATCCCATGGAACACGCCGCTGATGTTGACCGACACCAGGCGTTCGAAGTTGGCCACCGGGGTGTCCCAGAGGTAGCCGAACTGCAGGATGCCCGCGTTGTTGACGAGCAGGCGCACGGGTCCGGACTCCTTGACCACACGGTCGGCCAGTGCCTGTACGGCGGTCGCGTCCCGCACGTCCACGACGGCCGCGGTCGCCCGCCCCCCGTCGCGCGTGATGCCGGAGCAGGTGTGCTCCAGCGCGGCCTCGTCGACGTCCGCGAGGACGACGTTCATCCCGAGGGCGAGCGCGGCGTGCCGGGCGAGCCCCGCTCCGACGCCGGCGCCCGCCCCCGTGATCACGGCGGTTCCGCCGCCGAACACCTCGACTGAGCTGGGCATGGCCTCTCCCTTCCGGTCCCCTGGCCTGTGTGTACGTCGAGCCGGGCGCCCGCCCCGCCGTCTTCTCGCGTGCAGTCGCGCCGCCCCCTGCGCGTCCCACGGCTTCGCCTCACCCGTGTGCCGCCGCGCGTCCGGCACGGCGGCCGAAGAAGCTCCCGTCGCCGAGGGAGATCCCGCTCGCGTATCCGCCCGCGGCGATCCCGGCGGTCGTACGCCCCGCCGCGTACAGTCCCTCGATCGCCTCGCCGTCGACGTCGAGGACGGCGCCGTCGACGGCGGTGCGCAGGCCGCCCAGGGTGAATCCGGAGGTCTGGCCGCGCAGGTCGTAGACCCCGTACGGCGGACGCAGCGGACGTACCCACGCAGCGGCCTTGTGGTGGACCGGGTCGCGGCCCTCGGCGGCGTGCCGGTTGTAGAGTCCGAGCGTGGCCGCGAGTGCTCCGGGCGGCACGCCCATGGCCTGCTCCAGTTCGGCGATGTCCTCGGAGACCCAGGTCGGCGGAGGCAGCGGCATCGACGTGCCCGCGCGGTCGGCGGCAGCCCCGTCGGCCGCCTCCTCGTCGGCGACCACGAAGCTCTGGCTGCCGTGGTGGAGGAGCAGTTCCTGGCCGATGCGGCCGGGGTAGGTGTCCTCGTTGATGACGCGTTCGCCGCGGCCGTTGACGACGACGCCCCGGATCATCAGGCCGGGGTCGGTGTGTACGGCTGCCTCGCAGGCCCACAGGTGGGCGGTGTCCGCGCCGACGGCCTGCGCGGCCCGGATCGCCCGGCCGTCGTGCTGCTCGACCGCCGAGCCGGGGCGCCCGCCGAGCGCCGGGACGTGCCGGGCGACCATGTCCGCGTTGAAGGTGAAGCTCCCGGCCGCGAGGACGACACCGCGGCGCGCCCGGATCGCCACGTCCTCGCCGAGGCTGCGCGCGACCACTCCGCACACGCGGCCGTCGTCGGCCACGACGAGCCGCCGGAAGCGGGTGCCGTAGCGTGCTCGGGCGCCCGACCGCTCGGCGGTGGTGGCGAGATGCAGCATGAGCTGGTAGCCGGCGCCCCGTTCGCCGGTGCGCTTGTCCGCCATGCGCGGCAGGTGTCCGCGGGGTGCGGGCGGGGCGATCGCGGCAAACGGGTGGGCGTTCTCGCCACCGGAGTACATCAGGCCCTCGTCGCCCGGGGGTTCCCAGGCCGGACGGTCGTGGAAGGCCGCGCGGAAGGGCACCCCGCAGCGCACCAGCCAGTCGAAGTGCTCGACGCTGCGCTCGCTGTAGACCTCGATCTTGGCGGCGTCGGCCGCCGGTCCCATGGCGGCGGTCAGGAAGCGGTGCATGGCCTCCGGGGTGTCGTGGAAGCCGCAGGCCTTCTGCACGCCGGTGCCACCGCCCAGGTAGACGAACCCGCCCGCGAGCGCGGCGGCGCCGCCCCAGCCTCCGGTGTGTTCGAGGACCAGCACGTCGGCGCCCTCGGCGGCGGCGCCGATCGCGGCGGCGGCACCTGCCACGCCGTATCCGACGACCACGACGTCCGCCTCGCCGTCCCACGCGCGCACGTCGGCCTCACGGCACGGCCGCGCGGTCATACCGCCCGCTCCGGCGCACCGGCCGCCCGGGGCCCGTCTCCCGCCCCGTGCGGGACACCTGCGCCCCCGCGGCCGGTCCCGACCGCGGTACGGCGCAGAACCGGCCGCCGTGAGGCCCGACGCTCCCGAACCACCCACATGTCCGGCTCCCTTCGCTCCGCGTCCCCTGCCTACCGCGCCCGCCCCGGCCGGACATCGGCCCACTCTCACTGAGCGGGAGCCGGACGGGGTGAAACGGGCCGAGCCACCAGCGCCGTTGACTGCTCCGGGTCCGTTCCCTACCCTCCGCCTGACCAAGCGAGCGCTTGATTGGACGATGAAAGGGGCCAGGCGATGGACGACCGGACGGGTGATGCGACGGACCGGGGAGAACCCGGATCGGCCGGCAGGTGGCGCGGCCGTGATCTCGGCACCAGGACGGTCTCCTACGACGAGCGGGACGCGATGCTCTACGCGCTCGCCGTGGGCGCCCGCCCCGTCGAGGATCTTGACCTGGTGTTCGAGCGCGGGCTGCGGGTGCTGCCCACCTTCGCGCTCTCCCTGGCCCAGTGGGCCCCCGACGTCCTGGCCGGACGAGGGGCGTTCGGCGACGGCACCGCACTGCACGGGGCGCAACGGCTCACGGTCCACAAGGAGTTGCCCCCGGCCGGGGAGGTCACGTGCTCGGCCGCCGTGACCGAGGTGTGGGACAAGGGCGGTGCGGCCGTCTTCGAAGTGGCGGTGGACAGCGCCTACTTCCACGCGGTCTGGTCGGTCTTCGCCCCGGGCCGGGGCGGGTTCGGCGGCGAACGGGGTCCGGGCCGCCCACCCGCGCCCCAGGGCGACCCCAGCCACCGCACGCGGCAGCACACCTTCCCGGCACAGGCGGCGCTGTACCGTCTCACCGGCGACCGGCACCTGATCCACGTCGACCCGGTCGCCGCGGCCGCCGTCGGGCAGCCGCGTCCGATCCTGCACGGGCTGTGCACCCTGGCGGGCGCCGTCCTGCGGCTCGCCGACGTTCTCGGTGCCCACCCCGCCGATCTGGCCGAGGTGGACGGCCGGTTCGCCGCACCCGTCCTCCCCGGGGACACCCTCGATGTCACCGCCTGGCGGGACTCCGACGGGGACGGAGCGGCCTTCGAGGTGGCCCGTGAGGGGGAGGCCGTACTCACCGGCGGGCGGGTTCGTTTCGGCCGGGCCGGATGACCGGGCCGCCGGCTCGTCACCCGTCGCCCGCCCAGCGGGGCTGCGGCTGCATCGACCGGTCGCGCATCCCGTGCCCCGGGGACTGTGTTGCCGTAGGGGCCGGGGCGAGGGAGCCGGCGCCCGCAACGAGGCGTCGACTGCCCGGATTCGCCCCTACGGCATGATCGGGCGGTCGGCCAGGCGGGCGAGTTCGGTGAAGAAGGCGCGGTAGAGCGGCTCGTCGGTGGTCGGGATCTCGTGCCGGAGAAACACCGGCGCGGTGCCCGGCCCACTCGCGTAGATCGGTTCGCCCAGGTCCTCGGCGATGCCGAAGTACAGCCGTGTCACGCCGTTTCGACGTGCCTCGGCACGCACCGTCACCCAGTCCAACGGGTACCGGTACGGCCCGACGACGTTGCTGCGGCGGAAGACTTCGAGGATCCCGTGGTGCACCTGGATGTGCACACGCTCGTGCCGGAAGACCCGCGGTTCCAGCGGATCCATGTCAGACCACTCTCCGGTCGGCGAGCGCCGCCACCTCGTAGGCGAAGGCGGCCTGGTCAGTGCCGCAGAGCGCGGCGTTCACATCGCAGTGCGCCGGCGCCCCGAGCCGCTGCAGTGGCACCCGAACCCGGAACCGTGATTGCCGAACTGCTCGAACACCCCCCGGTCCACGCGCGGATGCAGGTACTCGCAGTCGAATGTGATCGGTTCCATGGCGGGACGATGGCCCGGCTCCGGCGGCACTCCAGGCGTGGCCGCATCCGACGACCTGCAAGCTTATTGACCTCTACGGGCAGACCCCTTACGTTCGGTGTTCACGATTATACTATCTGTTCATATACATGAATACGAGTGTGCCTGTCTTCCGGACTTCTGTAGGCACCCGTTCACCTACGTGTAGACATTTCCGGTCGCCACACATCACGGTCTCAGCGCTTCCGCACCCTTCCCGTCCTTCGAAGTCACGACAAGGGGTTGCCATGACCAGTTCCTCGCCGGGTTCCTCAGACATCCCGGTCAGCCGCAGAGCCGTAGTGGGGATGGCGGTGGGAGCCGCCACGGCCGGCTCGCTCGGCGCCGTCCTGGGGGCATCCCCCAACGCGTCGGCGGCGACCGCCATCGCGCCGGGACATCCCGCGGGTACGGGGTCGTACATCTCGTTCGCGCCAGGGTCGGGAAGGTTTCCGTGCGTACGGGCCGGCCGGGCTGCGCCCCTCGTGGTCAGCGGGGACGACTGGCCGGGTGTGGTGCGCGTCGTCGGTGACCTGCAGGCCGACATCGAGCGGGTCACCGGTGTCCGTCCGGCCGTCTCCGAGGGTGCCGTGCCGGAGCGGAAGGAGATCGTCATCGTCGGCACCATCGGCCGCAGCCCCTTGGTGGACGGGCTGGTCGCCGCCGGAAAGCTCGACGTCAGCGACATCGAGGGCAAGTGGGAGACGTCCTTGCAGGCGGTGGTGGACAGACCCCTGCCGGGTGTGGACCGGGCCCTAGTCCTGGCCGGCAGCGACCAGCGGGGCACGATCTTCGCCGTGTACGACGTCTCCCGCGGTATCGGCGTCTCACCCTGGTACTGGTGGGACGACGTGCCGCCGGTCCACCGCGACGAGATCTACGTCCTGCCCGGCCGCCACACCCAGGGCACCCCGGCGGTGAAGTACCGCGGCATCTTCATCAACAACGAGAACCCGAGCACGGGCGACTGGGCGCCCAAGGTCTTCGGACCCGGCAAGGACCCCGGCCAGCCGCAGGGGCTCAACCACCTCTATTTCGAGAAGATCTTCGAGCTCCTGCTGCGGCTGAAGGGCAACTACCTGTGGCCGGCGACATGGGGGCGGGCCTTCGCTCTCGACGATCCGGACAACCACGCCACCGCCACGCGCTACGGCGTCGTGATGGGCACCTCCCACGAAGCGCCGATGATGCGCGGTATCGAGGAGTGGAACCGCGCCCCCAAGGCCTACGGGGGCACCGGCGAGTGGAGTTTCGTCCGCAACCGCGACGCGGTCCAGGCGTACTGGCGCGACGGCATCAAGCGCATGAAGGACCAGGACATCGAGGGGATCGTCACCCTCGGCATGCGCGGCAACGGCGACACCAAACTGCCCGACGGGCCGGGCACCGACCTGATGAACGAGATCATCGCCGCCGAGCGGCAGGTCATCGCCGAGGAGCTGAACCCCGACGTGACGTCGGTGCCGCAGGTGTTCACCCTCTACACGGAGGTACAGGACTACTGGGTGGCGGGCCTGCGCCCTCCGCAGGACGTGACCGTCGTCTTCTGCGACGACAACTACGGGTACGTGCGCAAGCTGCCCGACCTGACCGCCGAGCCGAGACCCGGCGGATACGGGGTCTACTACCACTTCGACTTCAACGGCGGCGGGCGCTGCTACAAGTGGGTCGACACCGTCAACCTCGCCAGGACCTGGGACCAGCTGCACACCCTGCACAGCTACGGGGTGCGGCAGCTCTGGGTCGTCAACGTCGGTGACGTGAAGAGCCTGGAGGCACCCACCACGTTCTTCATGGACTACGCGTGGAACCCCGGTGCGTGGCCGGCCGACCGGCTGACGGAGTGGCGCCGGCAGTACGCGGAACTCCACTTCGGCCAAGCTGCGGCGCCCGCGGTCGCGGAACTGCTGCGCACCTACCAGCACCTCCAGGGCCGCTGCAAGCCGGAGGGCAGCAACCGGCGTTACACCCTCGGCCCGAGCGGTGCGATCTCGGTCTCCTTGAGCAGTGTTCCGTTCGACATGGACCACTACGCCGAACTCGACCTGCACGCCGCGGAGTGGAAGGCGGCCGCCGCGCTCGCCGACCACATCGCGAAACGGCTCCCGGCCGACCGCCAGGACGCCTTCCACGAGCTCCTCGGCTACCCGGTGAAGGCGACCGCGAACCTGTGGGCGCTGCGCTGGGCCGAGTTCCACAACATCCGCTACGCCGCTCAGGGCAGGGCCGCCACGAACGACTACGCCGACGCCGCCGAGGCCCGGTTCGCCGACGACGCGGCGATGGCGAAGTACTACAACGAGACCCTGGCGGGCGGGAAGTGGTCCGGCTGGCAGGCCGACACCAAGTTCGACTACGGCGACAAGGCCCGCTACGGCGACTCCGCCAGCTGGGCGCAGCCCCCGAGCCCCGACGTGATCTTCCCGGCGCTGCAGCGGATCACCGTCCCGTCCGGCGCGGAGATGGGGGTGGCGATCGACGGGGCGAGCCAGTGGTGGCCCCAGGCCACCGACACGGCACAACTGCCCCCCTTCAGCCCGCACCAGGACCGGCCCGCCCAGTGGATCGAGGTCTTCAACCGCGGTACCACCCCGTTCGCCTACGAGGTGACCACGGGCGCGACGTGGCTCAAGCCCAGCGCTCCCTCCGGTACCGTCCGCAAGGAGACCCGGATCACCCTCCGGGTGGACTGGTCACAGGCACCGGTGGGCACCACGCGGATTCCCGTCACGGTCACCGGCGCGGACCGCACGGTGACCGTTCAGGCGGTCGTCCAGAACCCCCCGCTGCCGTCCGGCGCCTCGGCGTTCGTCGAAGCGGGCGGGTACGTCTCGATGGAGGCCGAGCACCCCACCGAGGTGGTCGGCGCGGACGGAATCACCTGGCTGCGCATTCCCGACATCGGCCGCACCGGATCCGGCATGACCACGCTGCCGGCCACCGCGCCCGTCCAGACACCGGAGGGCGGCGGCCCCCGGCTGGACTACCGGTTCGTCCTCACCGACCCCGGGGACCTCACGGTCTGGGCGTACCTGCTGCCCCGGAACAACACCTCCTACGGCACAGGGCTCCACTACGCGGTCTCCGTGGACGACCAGGCCCCGCAGACCGTCGACATCACCGCCGGCGTGGCCTTCCCCAACACGCGATGGGAGATGAACGCCGTCAGCGCCTGCAACCGGACCGCGACCACGTGGACCGTGACCACCGCGGGCGAACACGTACTGCGGTACTGGATGGTCGACCCCACACTCGCGGTGCAGAAGTTCGTCATCGACACCGGCGGACTCAAGGACACCTACCTCGGCCCCCCTGAGAGCCGGCGGCGGTGAGCCCGGACCCCGGTCGGCCGCAGGCGCGTCGGCCGGGGCCGCGCCGAGGACGCGGGGACTCGCCAGGGGCGCGGAGGCACAGAGCCGGTTCCCCTACCGGCGCACCTCGACCGCCGACCTGCGTGAAGACCTACGCAACCAATCAAGCGCTTGGTAGAGTGCGTATCCGTACGATCCCGCGGGGAGTCCTTCGACGCCGGGCCCGACGGTCCGGCGATCCGCGAACTCCCCGCGTCGCGAATGACGTTGCGGGCACAACGGCCCAGACCTCGCCCCGGTTCGGGCGAGCGGCGTGAGAAGGAGATCCGGCATGACCGACCCCGTCGATCCCGTTCACCCCGCCCTGCGCACCCGGCTGTGCGAGTTGGTCGGCGTCCGCTACCCGATCGTGCAGACCGGGATGGGGTACGTCTCGGGCCCCGAGCTCACCGCCGCGACCGCGGCGGCCGGCGGACTCGGCATCCTGGCGAGCGCGACGCTGACCCTGGAACAGACACGGGACGCGATCCGCGCCGTACGGGAACGCACCGACGCCCCGTTCGGCGTGAACATGCGCGGCGACGCGCCGGACGTGCTGGAGCGCGGGGACCTGCTGGTGCGCGAGGGCGTGCGGATCGCGTCCTTCGCACTCGCCCCCAACGAACGCGTCATCCGCACACTGAAGGACTCCGGGCTGGTGGTCATCCCGTCCATCGGCGCCCGCCGCCACGCCGAGAAGGTGCAGGCATGGGGCGTGGACGCGGTGGTCGTCCAGGGCGCGGAGGGGGGCGGGCACACCGGTGGCGTACCCACCTCGATCCTGGTCCCGCAGGTCGTGGACGCCGTCGACATCCCGGTCATCGCGGCGGGCGGCTTCCGTGACGGCCGCGGCCTGGTGGCCGCGCTCGCACAGGGCGCCGTCGGTATCGCGATGGGCACCCGTTTCCTGCTGACCAGCGACAGCACGGTGCGTGACTCGGTCAAGGCCGAGTACCTCCGACGCGGGGTCACCGACACCGTCGTCACTCCGGTTCTCGACGGCATACCCCAGCGGGTGCTGCGCACCGACCCGGTGGAACGGCTCCTGAAGGAACGGCCGCCCGCGCGTCTCGTCCGTTCCCTGCGGCACGCCGTCGCCTTCCGCAGGACGTCCGGCACGTCGTGGTCCGACATGGTCCGCGAGGGTCTGGCCATGCGCCGCGGCCACGACCTGGGGTGGTCCCAGGTCCTGATGGCGGCGAACACGCCGATGATGCTGCGGGCCAGCATGGTCGACGGCAGGACCGACCTCGGCACACTCGCCTCCGGCCAGATCGCGGGCGTGATCGAGGACCTGCCCAGCTGCAAGGAGCTCATCGAGGGAATCGTCGCGGAGGCCGACGCCGTACTGACGCGGCTCACCGCGCCGGAGGCTCGGGAGTGACGGCCCGCCGGCCTTCCTCCGGCCACCGCCCCGGCCCGCCCCGGTCCCCGGCCGCCCGCCCCGATCATGCCGGGCGCCCGAGCGCCTGGGCCGCCCCTACGTTCCCGCCCCGGCCCCTCTCGCCCTCGCTCCCTCGCGGCCACCCGGGCCCCTCGCTCACCGCGGCCGACCCGGCAACCTCGGCGCCTCGTGCCCTCCCGGACGCCCCGGCCCTCGCAGCCCCAACCGACCGTCCCGTCCCTCCTCCAGCCCTCATCCCAGCGGCCCTCCCGGGGCGCCCCGACACCCCACGGAGTCCCCATGGGCAATGACATCATCCGGACCACGGTCGACGAGCGCGGCATCGCCGAGGTCGTCGTCGACTGCCCGCCCGTCAACGCCCTGCCGGTGGCGGGCTGGTTCCGGCTGGCCGAGACCGTCGAGCGGCTCGGCCGCGACCCGGACGTACGGGTCGTGCTGCTGCGCGCCGAGGGCCGCGGCTTCAACGCCGGCGTGGACATCAAGGAACTCCAGGCCGACACCGGCCACACCGCGATCATCGGCGTGAACCGCGGCTGCTTCGCCGCGTTCGCCGCGGTCTACGACTGCGCGGTGCCGGTCGTCACCGCGGTCCAGGGCTTCTGCGTGGGCGGCGGGATCGGCCTGGTCGGCAACTCGGACGTGATCGTCGCGGCCGAGGACGCGTACTTCGGGCTGCCCGAGGTGGACCGCGGCGCGCTGGGGGCCGCCACCCACCTGTCCCGGCTCGTCCCGCAGCACAAGGCCAGGGCCATGATGTACACCTGCGCCACCGCGTCCGCCGCCGAACTGCACGCCTTCGGCTCCGTGCTCGACGTCGTGCCCGGCGACCGGCTACGGGAGCGGGCCCTGGAGGTGGCGGCACAGATCGCCGGGAAGAACCCGGTGGTGATCCGGGCCGCCAAGGAGGCCTTCAACGGCATCGACCTGTGGGACGTGAAGCGCAGTTACCGCTACGAGCAGGGATTCACGTTCGAGGTCAACCTGTCGGGTGTCGCCGCCGAGGTCCGTGACGCATTCGGCCGCGCCACGGACGCGAAGGGGTGACCGATGGACCTCACCTGGAGCGACGAGGAGCGGGCCTTCCGGGCCGAGGCCCGTCAGTGGCTCGCGGCGAACGTACCGGACAGGCCGCTGCCGTCGGGTGACACCCGGGAGGGCTTCGCCGCCCATCTGGAGTGGGAGCGCACACTCTTCGAGGCCCGCTGGTCGGTGGTCTCCTGGCCCGAGGAGTACGGCGGCCGGGACGCCTCGCTGTGGCAGTGGCTGATCTTCGAGGACGAGTACCACCGGGCCGGGGCTCCCTCCCGGGTGACCCAGAACGGCATCTTCCTGCTGGCGCCCACCGTCTTCGCGTACGGCAGCGAGGAGCAGCAGCGGCGCATCCTGCCCCGGATGGCGTCCGCCCGGGACCTGTGGGCACAGGGCTGGTCCGAGCCCGGCGCGGGCAGCGACCTGGCCGCGACCCGCAGCCGGGCTGTCCGCGACGAGCACTCCGGGGGCTGGCGGCTGAGCGGCCAGAAGACGTGGACCACCCGCGGCGCCTTCTGCACCCACCTCTTCGGTCTCTTCCGCACCGACCCGGACGCCGAGCGCCACCGCGGGCTGACCTACTTCCTGGTCCCGCTGGACGCCCCCGGTGTCACCGTCCGCGGCTTCGAACGCCTCGACGGCGACGAGGGGTTCGCGGAGGTGTTCCTCGACGAGGTGTTCGTCCCCGACGCCGACGTACTCGGCGGGGTCGGGGAGGGCTGGCGGGTGGCCATGGCGACGACCGGCTCCGAACGCGGGCTGACCCTGCGCTCCCCCGGCCGCTTCCTGCACGCCGCCGACCGGCTGCTCGACCTCGCCCGCACCACGCCGGGCGGACCCGGGGCACACCGGGACCGGGTGGTGCAGTCGTGGATCGAGGCGCAGGCCTACGAGCTGTTCACCCTGGACCAGGTCACGTCGATCGTCGAGGGACGGCAGATCGGCGCGGAGTCCAGCCTGAACAAACTGTTCTGGTCCCGGCTCGACATCTCCCTGCACGAGACCGCCGTCGACCTGCTCGGGCCCGAGGCCGAGGTCGACACCCCCTGGAGCCGCGGCTTCCTGTTCTCCCTGGCGGGGCCCATCTACGCCGGCACCAACGAGATCCAGCGCAACATCGTCGCCGAGCGGCTGCTCGGCCTGCCGAGGAGGTGACGGCGCACCATGCGCTTCGCAGTGGCCGAACAGGATGCGGCCCTCGCCGAGGCCGCCGGAGAGGTGCTGGCCAAGCGGGCCGGTCCCGACCGGATCAGGGCCGGCTGGCCCGGCGGCCGAACCGAGGAGGTCGACGCCGTGTGGCGCACCCTCGCCGGGGTCGGCGTCACCGCCGCCCTGGTGCCGGAGGGCGCGGAGGGCCTCGGGCTCGACGAGAACGCCCTGCCCCCGCTCATGGAGGTCCTGGGCCACAGCGGCCTGCCGGTGCCCGCGGCGGAGACGGTGGCGGTCGGCGCCCCGCTGCTCGCCGCCGTCGGAGCACGCCAACTCCCCGACGTGCTCTCGGGATCGGCTTCGCTGACGGTCTCGCTCGTGCCCGGGGCCCCGGTGCCCTTCGCCGCGCACGCCGACCTGATCGCCGTGGCGAACGAGGACCGGCTGCTGCTGTACCGGCGGGACGAGGTGCGCGTCGAGCCGGTCGGCTCGGTGGACGGCTCCCGCGCGCTCGCCCGGGTCACCGCCCCGGCCGGCGTGGGGCTGCCGCTGGCCGAGGGGGCGGACGCGCTGGCCGCCGCACGGTGGCGCGGGGTGCTGGCGACCTCCGCCCTCCTCGTCGGGCTCAGCCGGCGGATGCTCGATCTGACGGTGAGCTATGTGGGGCAGCGCCACCAGTTCGGTGTGCCGGTCGGCTCGTTCCAGGCGGTGAAACACGCCCTGGCCGATGCGGAGCTCGCTGTGCGGTTCGCCCGTCCGGCGGTCCTAGCGGCGGGCTGGGCTCAGGCGGCCGGGGACCCCGAGGCAGCGGTACGGACGGCGATGGCGAAGGTCCTCGCCTCGGACGCGGCGCGGGCGGTGGCCCGTACGGCGATCCAGTGCCACGGCGCCATGGGCTACACCACCGAGTACGACCTCCACCTGTACGCCAAGCGGGCCTGGGCGCTCGCCGCGGACTGGGGCGGCCCGGCGGAACACCGGGAGTTCATCGCACGGCGGCTCGGACTCACCGGGGCAGCCGACGGCATCGGCGAGGGAGCGGGACTGTGACCGGATCCGAGAACACCGACCAGCGGACCGCGAGCGCGAGCGGATACGGCGATGGGATCTGCCGGGGCCGGGTCGTCGTCGTGACCGGCGCCGGTCAGGGGCTGGGCCGGGAGCATGCCCTGGCGCTGGCCGCCGAGGGCGCGCGGGTCGTGGTCAACGACCTGGGCGAGACCGCGAAGGCGGTGGCCGAGGAGATCGTCGCTGCCGGCGGGACGGCGGTCGCCGACCTCGGCGACATCAGTGACTGGGACTACGCCGAGCGGCTGGTCGGCCGGGCGGTCGCGGAGTTCGGGACACTGCACGCGCTGGTCAACAACGCGGGGCTCAACCGTGACCGGATGCTGGTCTCCATGACCGAGGCCGAGTGGGACCTGGTGATGAAGGTCGACCTCAAGGGGCATGCCGCGCCGCTGCGCCACGCCGCCGCCTACTGGCGGGAGCGGAGCAAGCAGGGGGATCCGGTGGACGCCCGGATCGTCAACACCAGCTCGGGCGCCGGGCTGATGGGCAGCGTCGGCCAGGGAAACTACGGTGCCGCGAAGGCCGGCATCGCCGCCCTCACAGTGATCGCCGCCGCCGAACTCGCCCGCTACGGCGTCACCGTGAACGCGATCGCCCCGTCCGCCCGCACGCCGATGACGGAGGCCGTCGATGCCTTCGCCGACAGGATGCGGGTACCGGAGTCCGGCTTCGACAGCATGCACCCCGGCAACATCTCACCGCTCGTGGTGTGGCTGGCCTCCGCGGACTCCGACGACGTGACCGGCCGGGTGTTCGAAGCCGAGGGCGGTGTGCTCGGCCTCGCCGACGGCTGGCAGCACGGCCCGCAGCGGACACGCGACCGCCGCTGGGCTCCCGACGAGGTCGGATCGGCGGTCCGCGAACTGCTCGCCGACGCCCCGGCTCCGGCTCCGGTCTACGGGGCCTGAGCGAGGGTTTCGCGAGGGGCGCCCCGACGCTCGGAACAGCGTCCGTGGTCCGACCCGTCGGCGCTCTGCCGTGGAGCCCCGGAGCGGACGAGGCCGGGCCAGGGACGGCAAGCCGGTTCCGGACAGCGAGGTCGATCCCGCCGACGCCCGCGACGCGCGGACCCGCGAGACCACGGGCGCGCACCGGCACCGACGGGAGCACCCGCCCCGGCCGTCGACGGTCACCGGTGCCGGCGGCGGAGACGGGGCGCTCGACGGACACGGGCATCGCGGGGCGCCGCACATTGCGTACCGGTGAGCGGAATGCAGGGTTGGGCGAGTGGGCGTCACGGCCCTACCCTGACCGCACCTCCATGAGGTGGGTCACACGCCCTGCCTCCGGGAGCCGCAGATGTCGGGTTCGACAAGGACCGGACGCTGGATGGGGACCAGAGGGAACACCCGACCGCGTCACTCCGGCCGCGGGGACGCGTCTCCGCCGCCGGGCCCGGCCCGCGAGGACAACCCGGGTACGCGCCCGCGCGGACGGCACCGGCCGTGGACAGCCGTCCACGGCGACTGCCGTCCCACGTCCGAGGCCTGTGGGGTATGCCGGTCGGACCCGGCATCACCCGGACCGTCCGTGGCCGGGGTCGTGGTGGCGACACTCCTGGCACCCGCCCCGTCCGTCCGTGACCCGACGTCGATCCACCAGGAGACAAGGAGCGAATTCATGGGCAACGCAGTCGTGATGGTGTGTGACATGCAGAACGACATCGCGCGCTTTCACCAGCGTCCCGAGGAGGCTGACCGCCTGGTCGGCGAGATAGGGAAGTTCATCGCCTGGGCACGGGAACAGGGCATGCCCGTCATCTACTCCTGTGTGGGCTACCGGCCCGACTACGTCGACGTGATCCCGCGGCTGGCGGCCGTGATCAAGGAACACGGGTTGCTGGTGGAGGGTACGCCGGGCTGCGCCGTCATCGATGAGCTGGCTCCGCAAGAGGGGGACGTGCTGCTGACTCGTCGTCGCAGCAGTTCGTTCTACGGGACCGACCTCGACCTCATCCTCAGGTCGCTGGATGTCGACACGATCATCCTCACCGGCATGTCGACGCAGCGGGTCGTGGAGTCGACGGCGCGTTCGGCCAGCGACCGTGACCTGCGGGTCCTGGTCGTCGAGGACTGCTGCAGCGCCGACTCCCAGGAGCTGCACGACGGGGCGCTGCGCGCGATCGCCGACTGGTTCGGCGAGGTCGGCAGCGCCGAAGAGATCATGAAGCAGTTCACTTCCTGACCTCCGCCACCGCCCGGCGATCCGTTCAGCGAACCGGATCGCTGGGCGTTGTGCTGCCCCTGGCCTCATCGTTCTGGTGAACGTCACGGACGACGAGGAGCAGCCAGTGAGCGCAGCAACCCCAGCGACCCCCAGGAGCACGGTGTGGGCCGACCTTCTCGGCTCGGAGGTCCGGTGGTACGACGCGGGAGGCATCCGAACCCGGTGCGTCGAGGCCGGTGACGGGCCGCCGCTGATCCTGCTCCACGGGGTCGGGGGCCACGCGGAGGCCTTCGCGCGCAACGTCGTACCGCTCTCCGAGCACTTCCGGGTGCTGGCGGTGGACCTGCTCGGTTCCGGGCTCACCGACAAGCCGGAGGGACCGGCAGACCTGGACGCGTATCTCTCCCACATGACCGCCTTCATGGACGCCGCCGGCGTGGAGAAGGCGCACTTCGGCGGGGAGTCCCTGGGCGGCTGGATCGCCATGTGGCTGGCGCTGCGCCGGCCCGAGCGGGTCGACAACCTGGTGTCCATCTGTGGGGCGCGGCTGATGGTCGAGACGGACCCGGAGTCGCGGAAGTGGACCGACGCCGGCCGGGACGAACTGCGCCGGCTGACCGACCAGTTCGTGAAGGACCCCACGCGGGAGAACACGCGTCGGCGCATGGAGTGGCTCTTCCACAAGCCGGAACGGGACCTCAGCGAGGAACTGGTCGACATCCGGTGGCGCATGTACCAGCGCACCGACGCGGTCGCTTCGATGAAGGAGTCGGGGAAGATGCTCGGGAAGAACCCCGAGCGCAAGGACGGTCTGGACTTCACTCCGGACGTGCTGAAGCAGGTCACGCACCGCACCCTGATGCTGTGGAGCTCCCACAATCCCTCCAACACCGCAGCCACCGCCGAGCGGGCCGCCGCCTATCTGCCGGACTGCGAGTTCCAGGTGATGGACGACTGCGGGCACTGGCCGCAGTGGGAGGACCCGGAGACGTTCAACCGCATCCTGACGGACTTCCTGCCGCACTGACGCGGGCCGTCGGCCTCCTGAGGCGGCCTCGTCCGGCCTGCTTGCCGAGAGGCCTTTCCATTCACCGATCCGATTCGCTTTTGTCGGAGGGCCCCGGGTCGCACGATCGGAGAGTCGGGGATCCGGAGGATCCGCCGCTTCCCGGTCCGTCTCCCTCCCGAGCCGTACCCTTCCCGACCTGCCCGGTACCCGGGCTTCGACGCGAGGAGCACTGAAACCCATGACCGCACTGACATCGGGGCCACAGGAGTTGGTGGGCCACTCCGCCAAACTACTGGCCGAGGGCATGGTCGACCGCCGGATCTACAGCGATCCCGACATCTACCGGATGGAGCAGGAGCTCATCTTCGCCCGGTCGTGGCTGGTGGTCGGCCACGACACCCAGATTCCCCGCCCCGGGGACTTCATCGAGTCCTACATGGGCGAGGAGTCGGTGATCGTCACCCGCAACCGAGAGGGTGACATCCGTGTCATGCTCAACACCTGCCGGCACCGGGGCAACAAGGTCTGCCGTGCCGAGCTGGGCACCACCCGCGCCTTCATGTGCCAGTACCACGGCTGGACGTACGACATCGACGGGAACTTCGTCGGCGCGCCGCAGTTCGAGAAGGTCTACGGCGACGACCTCGACAAGTCGAAGTGGGGGCTGCACCGGGCCAGGGTGGCGCTCTACAAGGGTCTGATCTTCGCCACGTTCGACACGAGCCTTCCGCCGCTGGAGGAGTACCTCGGTGACTTCACCTGGCTCCTCGACATGAGCCTCGACCCGCGGCCCGGTGGCGTCGAGGTCGCCGGCGGCTTCCTGCGCTGGAACATCAGGACGAACTGGAAGTTCGGCGCCGAGAACTCCGGTGGCGACCTCTACCACGGCGGTACGACGCACCGCTCGGCCGTCGACATCGGTCACCGGGCGATCGCCACCGGCAAGAACGACCCCAAGCACACCACGGACGAGGAACTCGACCCGGGTGGCACCATGACCAGTTCCTTCGGACACGGGGTGAACTGGAGCGACCGCCGGCCCGAGCCCGAGGGCGGCGCCCCCGTCCCGGCGGAGGAGACCCCGCTGGCGCGGTACCTGCGGGAGAACCGCGAGCTCACCCGGCAGCACCTCGGCGACTTCCGCAGCAGGACGATCCGGCGCTTCAACGCCAACATCTTCCCCAACGCCGGCTTCCACTCCAGCGCCCAGACCATCCACATCTTCCACCCGCGCGGGCCGGGCCGGTCCGAGGTGTGGCTCATCCCCCTGGTCGACAAGGCCGCGCCCCAGGACGTCAAGGACTGGGTGCGTCGGCACACCGACTCCCACTTCGGTCCCGGCGGCTTCTTCGAGGAGGACGACGGCGAGAACTGGGAGCAGGCCACCGCCGCCACCCGGGGTGTGGTCGCCTCGCGGCTGCCCTTCAACTACCAGATGGGCCTCGGGCGGGAGAAGGTGATCTCGGAGCCGGGCGTCCCGGACCGGATGGACGGCGGCTTCAACGACTACGGACAGCGCGCGCTGCTGGAGCGCTGGCACGACATGATGAGGACTCCCTGACATGGCGACGAGCAAGAGTGACCTGGTCCTCGACCCCGGCTCGGTGGGGACGCCCGACGGCGTGGTGGACGACCCCGCGCTGTACCGGCGGGTGACCGCCTGCCTGTACCACGAGGCGTGGCTGCTGGACGACGCCCGGTTCGAGGAGTGGCTGGAGTGGATGTCGCCGGACATCCGCTACTGGATGCCGACCCGGTTCGTACGCAAGGCCACCGAGCGGGACCTCGAGTTCGCCACACTGGAGCGCGGCGTCTCGTTCCTCGACGAGGACTACGAGGCCATGGCCATGCGCGTGGCCAAGACCCGCCACCGGATGTCGTGGACCGACAACCCCGCCGGGCGGACGGTGCACTCCGTCAGCAACATCCAGATCGTGTCGGTCGTCGACGGCCGGGCCACCGTCCGGTCGGTCGCGAGCGTCGAGCGCAGCCGGTTCGCCAACGAGTCCGACCGCTGGGTGTTCCGGCGCGAGGACACCATCAACATCAGCGAGGACCCCTGGAAACTGGAGGAGCGGAAGATCTTCTACCCCTCCCCGGTCCTGGAGTCGTCCAACCTGGCGATCTTCTTCTGAAGGGAGAGTGACGGACATGAAGGTCTCCGTCGACGAATGGCTGTGTGCGGGACACGGGCTGTGCGAGGCCGCTTCCCCCGAGGTGTTCGAGGTCAACGACGACGGCATCGCCGTGGTGCTCCAGGAGTCCCCCGGGGAGTCGTTGCTGTCCTCGGTCAAGGACGCCGTCCGGCTCTGCCCGGCCGACGCCATCCTCCTCAAGGAGAACTCCTGATGTCGCGGCCGACGGTGGGGCGCGCATGAGTCTGCGCGTGGTCCACCAGCGCCCGGTCGCGGCCGGTGCGCAGGCGGCATGGTCGGCGCACGCGGCCGTGCTGCGGGACACCAAGGGGTGCCTGGAGGCGGAGGTCTACCGCTCGCTCGACGATCCGGAGCGGTTGGCGCTGGTCGAACTCTGGGAGGACGACGGTGCGTTCGGCCGGGCCTGGGGCGAGTTGCTCGCCGAGGGCACACTGCCGCCCGGACTGTCCTCCGGTCCGCCCAAGGGTGTGGCCGGGGCCGACTCGGTCTCCGAGTTCTACCGGCACGGCTACACGGACCGCGCCTCCGGCAACTGGCTTCCGACCGGCCGTGCCGACGAGGCCTGGCGGGTGGCGTGGCCGGCCCGGGGCCAGGTGCGTGTGGTCATCCAGACCAGCACCCGTCCGACCCAGGCGGAGCCGTGGCCCGGCGGGGTCGAGGCTCTGCTGGAGACGCGCCGCGAACCGGGCTGCCTGCAGTTCGAGGTGTTCGCCGGTGTCGAGTTCGAACAGGACGGCCTGCTCCTGGAGCTCTGGGAGGACCAGTCCCGGTACGACGCGCACTGGCGGCTGCGGACGCGGGTGCGTGAGGCCGGCGGGGCCGGAGGCGGCGGCGCGCGGCCCGTCCAGCACGAGCGCGGGCAGGGGGACAACGGGGTGGAGTTCTACCGCCACCAGCCGTTCCTCCACCTCTACGACCGCTGGCTTCCCGCCGATCCCGAGGCCTGGTCCGACACCGTCGCCTGGCCCGACTGACACCGCCGCCCCCGTACCGGGGACGGCACATCACGCGGGGACGGGAGCCCGGACCGGGCTCCCGCACCACGACACCTTGACGGGATCCCGTACACACGGCGATCCCGTCCGTACGTTGAAGGAGGATCCATGTCCGGACTGATACCGGTCGACCGCCTCTACTCGATAGGCGTGGTCGTCCGTGATCTCAAGGCGGCCACGAGGCGCTACGCCGAACTGTTCGGCATCGACGAGTGGGAGGTACGCGACTTCGGGCCGGAGCGCGTGACCTCGGCGACGGCGCACGGCCGGCAGGTCACGCCGACGTTCCGCACGGCGACCGGGACCTCCGTGCCGCCGGGCGAGGGCACCTCGCTGATGGGCAACCCGATCATCCCGGTGACCTTCGAGCTGGTGCAGCCCCTCACCGGAGAGAGCCCGTTCCAGGAGTTCCGTTTCGTCCGCGGACAGGGCGTGAGCCACCTGACCCTGGCCGTGCGGGACCGGGAGGAGTTCGGCCGGCTGCGGGCCCGGCTGGAGGCGGAGGGGCTGTCACTGGCGGGCTCGCTCACCCTCGACGACCGCCTCGAACGGCACTTCGTCGACACCCGGTCCACGCTAGGCGGCTACCTGGTGGAGATCCGGGTGCCGCTGGCCGGGGACGGCGCGCTGGAGGTCACCGAACACTGGGACCACTCGGACGGCTACACCCGACCCGAGGGCAGGGAGCCGCTGGGGCTCAGCGGGGTCAACCACCTCGGCATCGTGGTCCAGGACGTGATGGCGGCCCTCCCCCACTACGACCGGCTCCTCGGTGTTCCCACCTGGAAGATGCGCGACTGGCGCACCGAGAAGGACCGGCTGGAGCAGCCCCACTACCGGGGCGAGTCGGTGGACCACGAGTACTTCACGGCGCGCGCCCAGATCGCCGACTTCGGGTTCGAGATCATCCAGCCCACGCTCGGTCCGAGCCACTACAACCGGGAGTTCGGCGACCGCTTCGGCTCCGGGGTGCACCATCTGATGCTGCACATGACCGACGACGAGAAGGTGTGGCACGAGGACCAGCAGTGGCTGGTCGACGCCGGTGTCCCGCTGGCCATGGGCGCGGTGCTCTACGGGGGCGGCGTGGAGTTCGCCTATCTCGACACCACGGCGGACCTGGGCGGCTTCGTGCTGGAGAGCGTGCTGATGAAGGGGCCCCTCGACCGCGAGCTGATGAAGCCCGACTACGTCATCGACTTCTCGGCGTAGAGCGGGCCCGCGACGGGTGTGGGACGGACCTGGAGGGGGGCTGTCCCACACCTCTGGGCGTTGCACCCGTCACTGACCGCCGCTCTCCTGTTTTCCTGTCGACCCGACCCACTGGCGGTTGATGCCGAGGGCCGTCGTACGCACGGCCGCGGCGACCCGTTCGGGATGGAAGCGGCTGGTCGGGCCGGTGACCGAGATGGCGCCGCGTCCTCGTCCGCTGCGGTCCAGCAGGGGGCTGGCGACACAGGTGACGCCGAGGGCGTACTCCTCGCGGTCGTAGGCGACCCCGCTCTCGCGTATCCGGGCCAGTTGCTGGTGCAGCAGGCCCGGAACCGCGATCGTGTGGCGGGTGCGGCGCTCCAGCCCCTGCTCCACCACCGTGGCGAGCAGGTCCGTGCCCGAGAACGCCAGCATGGCCTTGCCCAGCGCCGTGCAGTGCAGGGGTTTGCGGTCGCCGACCTCGGTGGTGGAGGAGGGCCGGCGCCGTCCGGAGATCTTGTCCAGGTACAACACCTCCGTGCCGTTGAGGACCGCGAGGTGGACGGTCTCGTGCACGGCCTCGTAGAGGTCCTCCAGGTAGGGCGTGGCCACCGCGCGCAGAGCCTGGCTGCGGGTGCCGGCGCCGAGCTCGAAGAGCTTCTGGCCGAGCCGGTACTCCAGTCCGTTGCGCTCCAGGATCTTCAGCTCGACGAGCTGCGTGGCCAGCCGGAACGCGGTCGCCTTGGGCAGCCGGGCGCGTCTGGCCAGCTCGGCGAGACCGAGGCCCGGAGCCTCCTCACGCAGCACGTCCAGGAGCATGAAGGCCCGGCCGAGCACCGTGGTGCCGACCCTGTCGTCGGTGATCCTCATATCCGGATCGTGGGCGCGTCATCCGCGCATGTCAAGGCTGTGGGACGTCGCGATGACGGCTGTGTGACGGTCGAGGTCAGAGGCGCATCGTTCCATTGGCCGACCCGGAACGCTGGCGGTGACCGGTGCCGGATTCCTACGGTCGTGGAGCCGGGTGCGACACCGTCCCGCCCGGCCACGACCCCCCTGGAGGTACACCATGCTTGCCCTGGGAATCGCCCTCTCCCACTCACCGACGATGTTCGTCCCGGTCGAGGAGTGGCCCGACCTTCACAAGTCACTGGTCGGCGACGTACCCCAGCCGAAAGCTCTCGCCGACGAGACGCCGGAGGCCAACGTCGTCTCCAAGGAGCGGATCGACGCGGGCCTGGACACCCTGAGCGCCAAGATCGCCAAAGCCGAGCCGGACGTGGTGGTGATCGTCGGGGACGACCAGAGCGAGGTCTTCGGCAAGGCGTTCAACCCCACCCTGGCCGTGTACGCCGGGCCCAAGGTCAGCGGAGTGACCCTGCGCCGCTTCCAGGACAAGCCCGGCATCAACCACGACCTCACGCTCACCTGTGACGCCGACTTCGGACTCGAACTCGCCACCGGGCTGATCGACCGCGGCTTCGACCCGGCGGTGATGACCGAGCTGCGCCCCCTGAGCCGCCCCGAGGGCCTGGGGCACGCGTTCACCCGGCCGGCCCATCGCCTGGGGATCGCCGAGGCCGACATCCCGCTGGTCCCGGTCTTCCTCAACGGCTACCACGACCCGCTGCCCAGCGGGCAGCGCTGCTGGGAGCTCGGCGAGGCGCTCCGCGAGATCGCCGAGGCCAGCGACAAGCGGGTCGTGCTCGTCGCGTCGGGCGGGCTGACCCACGACCCGATGGGTCCGCGGGCCGGCTGGATCGACGAGCGGCTGGACCGGTGGGTGCTCAGCCGGATCTCCGAGGGCCGGGGCGAGGAACTCGCCCAGCTGTTCGCCTTCGACTCGGACACCCTGCGCGGCGGCAGCGGTGAGATCCGCGCCTGGATCACCGTCGCGGGGGCGTTCGCCGGGCGCGCGGGCACGGTCGTGGACTACATCCCGCTGCACCACGCGGTGACCGGCCTGGGCCTCGCGTACTGGGAGCCCGAGGGCGAGTGAGCACATTCCCCGTTCAGCGGTCCAGGCCCGTACGTCGCCTTCCGGAGGAAGCATGAGTGGCACCGAGCAGTACGTCGTCGTCGGGGGCTGCGCCGCGGGCGTCTCGGCGGCGTTCGCCCTGCGCCAGCACGGGTTCGAGGGCTCCGTGGTCCTCCTTGAGGCCGGGACCGAGGCCCCGTACCGGCGGCCGCAGTTGTCGAAGGTGCTCGGGGACACCCCTGACGCGCTCCGCCCGATCGCCGACCCCGAGTCGTACGCCGAGCGGCGCATCGTCCTGCGGCTCGGTACCCGGGTCGAACGTCTCGACCCGGCCGCCCGCACGGTACATCTGGCCGACGGCACGTCACTGCACGCCGACAAGGTGCTGCTCGCCACCGGGGTCGCGGCCCGCCGCCCGGATCTGCCGGGTATCGGCCTGGACGGCGTACTGAGCCTGCGCGACCCGGACGACGCACTGCGGCTCGGCAAGGCGATCCGGGACGGTGGCCCGGTCGTCGTCCTCGGCGGTGGCTTCATCGGCATGGAGGTCGCCGCGGTGGCCCGGACCGCTGGCTGCGAGGTGACGGTGCTGGAGGCCGCGCCGGCGCCGATGCTGGCCGCGCTCGGCCGGGAGCTCGCCGACCTCGTCACCGCGTTCCACCGTGAACGAGGCGTCCGCGTGCTGACGGACGCCAAGGTCACGGCGCTGGACGGTAACGGCACCGTCGAGGCCGTGGTCCTCGCCTCCGGTGAGCGGATCCCCGCGACCACGGTGGTGGTCGGGGTGGGAGTGGTACCCAACGACCGGCTCGCCGCCGAGGCGGGCGTGCGCTGCGACGGCGGCATCGTCGTCGACCTGCACGGGCGCACCTCGGATCCGTGGGTCTTCGCCGCCGGCGACGTCACCGTCCAGCCGCACCCGCATCTGGCCGCCGCCGGGCGGATCGAGCACTGGGACAACGCCCAGCAGCAGGGCGTCGTCGCCGCGCGGGCCATGCTGGGCGAGCTCCAGGACCACGACACGGTCCCGTACTTCTGGTCCGAGCAGTACGGCCTGCAACTGCAGATGGTGGGCCGGCCGCGCCCCGGCGACACACAGGTGCTGCGCAAGGACGCCACACCGAGCAAGTTCATGGCGTTCTGGCTGCGGGACGGCGGGGTCGTCGCCGCGGCCGGTCTCGACACCGTCCGGGACGTGGTGGCCGCGAGACGGCTGATCGCGCGGTCGGCTTCGTACCCGGTCGACCAGCTCGCCGATCCCGGCACCGACCTGCGCGCCCTCGCGCGATCGTGATCCCGCCCGCCCCGCACGCCCGGAATCAGGCGGCACGCGGGGCGGGCAACCCATGTGAAACCTTCGTACAGCGAAAGACCAAGGAGGGCCCCCGTGGCCAACACCACCGTCCGGATGCTCTGCAGCGACATCTCGCACATGGCGATCGGCCATGTCTGGCGTGAGAGCGGTGTGACCCAGAAGCACGGCTTCGACCTGGTCACCCACATCGCGAACGCCGACGTCCCCGGCCAGCCGCGGGTGGAGATGGGCGAGCGCGGGCCGAAGGTCCTCAGCGGCGAGTACGACTTCATGAGCGGTCTGCACCACGAGACCTACGCCTACCGTGCGCGCGGCGACAAGCGCTTTGTCTACCTCGCCCAGGCGCAGAACGACTGGGACGACGTCCTGGTCGCCTCGCCCGCGATCGACGGCCTGAAGGGGCTGGAGGGCAAGCGGGTCATCGTGAGCACCTCCGCCCCTTGCGTCTACGGCAACTTCCGCAGCGCGTTGAGCCACGCCGGCGTCGACGTGGACGCGGTGGAGTTCGACGTGTGGAAGGAGCAGGGCACCGGTGTCGCGCTGCGCGCGGTGCAGGCCGTCCTCGACGGTGAGGCCGACGCCGCCGACGTGGACATCCCCTTCGACCGCTACGGCACCCAGCGCGGACTGAAGGTGCTCGGCCTCCCGCAGATGCCGGTGATCCACAACACGACCATCTGCGCCAACCGCGAGTGGGTGAAGCAGAACGAGGAGCTCACCCGCTCGTTCCTGCGCTCGATGATCGAGACCATCCACTTCTTCAAGACCCGCCCGAAGGACGTCTGCGACATCCTGCAGGAGCACCTCGCCCCGCAGATCGGGATCGAGGACCCCGAGGACATCGCCCACCTCCAGCGCTTCTGGTCGCAGGCCCTCAGCCCCAAGCCCTACCCGCACCCCCTGGCCATCTGGAACGTCTACCAGCTCGACACCCTCAAGGACGAGCGGTCCAACCACATCGGACCGCTGGAGATCTGGGACACCAGCTACCTGCGGGACATCGACGACACCGACTTCGTCGACTCCCTCTACGGGGGGATCAAGAACACCGCGGCCCCGGCGGTGAACGCCCTCATCTGAGTCGCCTGCGCGAGCCCGGACGGCCATATGTCCGGGCTCGCCATGTTTGCCCGGGTCCGAAAGCGGCACGGGTTTGACACGGCCGCCCGTCGTTCGTATAACGAATAATTGTGCTGAACGGTGAGCAGAAGAGTCTTCCGGCAACGTCCGGCGCTCCGGCACGCCAGGAGGTCATGGGCGGGCTGGCCAAGGGGCTGGCCATCCTTGAGGCCTTCTCGCCGCTGCGGCCGCGTCTCACGGTCACCGAGGCGGCGCAGTCCTCGGGGACGACCCCCGCGGCCGCGCGGCGCTGTCTGCTGACCCTGACGGAACTGGGCTACCTGAGCCACGACGGCAAGTACTACACCCCCACGCCCCGCGTGATGCGCCTGACCTCCGCGTGGACCGCCACCGCCGTGCTGCCCTCCCTCGCCCAACCACGCCTGATCGCGGTGCGCGACGAACTCGGCGAGTCGGCCTCGCTGGCAGTGCTGGAGGGAGGCCAGTCGCTGTTCGTCGCACGCGCCGAGGCCGCCCGCATCGCGTCGGCGGGTGTGCGGCTCGGTGCCACACTCCCCCTGCTGGGCTCGGCCACCGGACGGATCCTGCTGAGCGGATGGCCCAGGGAGCAGGTCGAGGAACTCGTCGCGACGACGCCCGTCGAGCGCAAGACGCCCCAGACCATCGTGGATCCCGTCGAACTGCTCGCCCGTGTCGAGGAGGCGCGCCGCGAGGGCGTCGCGTTCACCGACGAGGAACTCGACCTCGGTGTGCGCACCATGGCGGTCCCGGTGCGGGACATCGGCGGTGTCCTGCACGGGGCCATGAGCGTGAGCGCCTTCGCCGCCCAGGTGAGTCTCGCGCAGATGCGCGAGGAGTACTGGCCGGTGCTGGACCGTGAGGCCAGGCATCTGGGGCGGATGCTCTGAGAGGGCGGCCCCTTGGCCGCGAGCCATCGGGCCTGCTCGTCCACGGTCCGCTGGTCCACGGGCACCCGGTTGCCGGGCCCCTCGGTGTCGTGCGTCATCGCTGCGGCTCCTCTCTGTGCCGGCTTGCTCAGTGGTGTTCGTCGTGCGCGTGTCCGCCGACGGGCGAAAGAGGCGGTACGACGGGCAGGGTCCGTGTCTCGGCAACCTCCCCGACCTCGTTGCCGGCCGTCCCCAGCAGTTCGCGGACCTGGCGGAGCGCCGCATTCAGATGAGACACCGGCCTGTTCCCAGGCCTTCGCCGACAAACGGCGATGCCGTGGTGCAGAGCCCGATCGGGCTCTGCACCACGGCATCGCCGT
>NZ_JBHUXV010000125.1:0-25994 GCF_042669125.1 Streptomyces sp. NPDC057253
CCCCCAGCCCGGCCCGCACGGGCCCCACCGTCCCAGAGCGCGGAGCGCGCGGCCCCAGAGCCTCAGGAAGCGCGGAGCGCGCCCGCCGGCCTCTGCCGCGTAGCGGCAGTGCGACGCGTCGGCGGAGCCGAGCGCGCGCCAGAACATCCGTCGTGCTCAGGGGCTCAATGCGGCGGCCACCCGTGACCCGCCGCCCACCGCCCCGCCTCACAAGGAGTCCTCATGTCTGCACGCCCGGAACTCACCCACCCCGGAGACGACGCCATCACGGCCGCCATGAGCCGGACCCTGACCGCCCTTTCCGCCGTATTCCAGGCACTCGGAGACGGTGAGCACACCCTGAACCTCGTTGGCGAGCGGACCGACAACGCGTTCGTCACGGGCCGATCCGATCTCTCCATCGGCATGGAGCCGCTGCGCCTGGCCCTGGTGGACGAAGACGAGTTCTGCGCCCTGCGCATGCTGTTGGTGTTTGCGCTGGAGGGAAGCACGATGCGCAGCGCCGTCCTGGTCGCGACCACGGCCGCCGAGCCCAGCCCACGTGCGTGCGGGTGGTCCGTGCGTGACGGGTGGCTGCACCCCATGGACACGGACGACCTCCAGGCCGCGGTTACTCCGTGCCCCGACCTCATGGCCGTTGAGCGCGAGGTCTACCCCGCTCCCGTTCTCATCCAGCTCCCCGACTCCGACGAGGAGAATCCTGATGCCTGATCACGAGTTGCTGCGTCCCGACGACGCCGCCACGGCGTCCGCCATGGGCCGCGCCCTGCACGCGCTGACCGCGTTGTTCCCGGCCCTCGGCGAGGGAAGCCACGAGCTGAGCATCACCGGCGAGCGGGCGGACGGCACCGAGGTGAGTGCCGACCTGTACGTGTCCGTCGAGCCGGGTACCTGCCGGGTGGAGCAGTCTGCCGAGGAGTACGTGCAGTTCTTCGTGCTGCTGACGTTCGCCCTGGATAACAGCACCATCCGTGACGCCGTCCTGGTCGCAACGACCGCCGACGCTGGCATACGCGTGTGCGGGTGGGAGATGTGCGACGGGTGGCTGCACCCCATGGACACCTCCGAGCTCCAGAAGGCAGTCACGGCCCTTCCGCACGACGACGCCGCGCCGCACGTGGTCTGGCACGCCCCCGTATTGCGCCGCCCCCAGGGGACCGCGAAGGAACGCCCATGAGCGAGAAGCCCGCCGTCACACCGGACGGCTACTGCACCAACAAGGAGCCGGTCTCCGGCACGACCAGTCAGGTCAACGGTCACGCACTCGGCGGGAAGTTCCTCAAGATGCACGGCCGCCGGTACGCGGACTGCCCCTGCGGCCGCCGTCCGAGTCTGACCGACCGGGGCAGCCTCCGCCGACACAAGCCGCCGAAGGAGTAGCCCCGCAGACCCCCTCCGCGCCCCTCCTGTTCGGGGGCGCGGAGGGGCGCCGGGACGACTTCGAGGACCGGTGCGAGACGTGCAGCGCCCCCCGGGCCAGCTGTGCCACTCCTGGTGCGACACCGGTTACACCGCCGAGGACGCCCGCCGTGACGCCGAGATCCGCGGCCAGGACGCAAAGAGACCCGCGCCGACCACGCCCACCAGCCATCCGAAGGAGTGAACAGACCGCCATGACAAGCGAGTTGACCAGGCAGGAGCAGTTCGACGCGTTCGCCGACGAAGTGGCCCGAGAGCTGGGTACGCACTGCCGGACAGCCGAACTCACCGACTACCACCGCGGTCTGGGACGGCTCATCATCGATGGCGACGGCCGCGCCCCTGCGCCTGGCTCAGCCCGATGAACGCCACCCGGACCGCCTGAAGATCCACGCAGCGTTGCCGGACGAGACCAAGATGATCGCACCGTCGATCGGGGTGACCACCCGCAGCGCCCGGCACGTGGCACGCGAGATCACCCGGCGGCTGTATCCGCTGCACGCCGAGGCCGCGCAGCAGGCCGCCGAGCTCACCGCCCGTCAGCAGGCGGAGGAGAACAGCCGCCGCGCCGTCACCGACGCCGTGGCCGGCGCACTCCCCGGAGCCCGGATCGAGGAGCAGTACCGGCGCACCCGGATCATGTGGCAGCACGACACCAGGCCGCCCGGCGAGCACGGCCCCGTCCAGGTCGACAGCGTCACCGTGCTCGTCGGCCCTTCCGGCGAGGGCGTACAGGCCGAAGCGTCCGGGCGACCCAGCTCCATGATTTCCATGCTGGCCGCATTCGCCCAGGCGTCAGGGGAGTAAGAAGCGCAGGCCAGGGGCAGGTTCCCTCTTCCATAAGACACTATTATTATCAATTGTCGAGGGTGGTTGCCCCCGAGCACCTGCTCCGCCCCCGGCAGACCTGACAGCCGAGACATCCCATCCGCTCTGGCACGCGAGGAGGCCGCGCCCTGCCCGACCGGGACGAAGGGCGCGGCCCATACAACCGAACACCGAGGTGCTGTAGCTCAGTTGGTAGAGCGCGGATCTTATAAGTCCTGAGGTCGCCGGGTTCGAGTCCCGCCAGCACCACTCCACCAAGTCAACGCTCTGACCGAGCCGCTGCGGCCCCTCGGCGCCGAGCAGGCCGCCGCCCACGAGAAGGGCACGCACGTGCCCCACACACACCATCACCGTCACCCGCCGACCAGCCCGCCCGCCACGGCCGTGGGCCGCCCCGCCCAGGGCGGCCCACGCGGAAGGAGCCCGATGTTTCTCGTCACGCCCGACGCCGCTCACGGACTCGTCGCCGCGCCGCACTCCTCCGACGACCTCACGCCCGCCACCGAGCTGTCCCTTGCCGCCCAGGGGTTCGCCTGGAACAACGAGATCGAGGCGTACACCCGCCAGGCCGACCACGACCCCGCGGCCGTGGACGGCACCGCCGGCATGCTGCGCGAGCTGGGCCACTACGTCTTCTCCTCCTACACGCCGCTGCCCAGGAAGTAACCGCAGCCTGGCAAGGCTGCGCCGTCAACCTCCCACCCCTTGCGCAGAGGGAGTTCCGCCATGCCCCGACGCCGCACTCAGCCGCAGCAGCCCATCCGGTACGCCGCTGCCGAGCACGACGGACACCACCAGGTCGTGGACCAGCTCCACGGGTACGCCCTAAGCAGTTACGCCACCCGCGTGGCCGCCGAGGAGGCCGTACGCGAGCTGACCGCCAGCCCTACGGCAGCGATCGAAGCCGTTGAGAGGCTCGACGCCGCCCAGACCGGTCCAGCCGCCACCGAGCGGCGCATCCTGCGCCGGTACGGGTACGGCTTCAGCCTGCGCCAGGACGAAATGCTGTCCCTGCGGGGGGAGTTCAGCCATGACCGGCTGGAGACTCTGATCTCCGGCGGCCATCTGGCCATGGTGTTCACTCCGGCCGGTCTGCCGTACTACACCACGCCCGAGCGGTACGCCCAGCTGTCGCCCCGCCGGATACTCGACGGCGTCGAGTCGTTCCCGGCCGCCGACGTCGCCCGCCTCGAACGCCCCCGCCCCGCCCTGGAGTCGCTGCCCGCACGCACGCGCTGCGAGCCGTGCGAACTGCACGGGATCACGCTTTGGCGGTGCCTGATCTGCGGACCGCGCGAGCGCTTCGAGTGCCAGTGGGGCGAGTGCACCGCCAACCGCGTCACGGCCTACTGCGAGCGCTGCGTGCGCATGGCCCCCCGGCGCACCTTCCCGCTCCCGCCCCGCCGAGAGCACGACTGGCCGTAAAGACACAGGTCAGGGGCGGGTTCACACCCTCGCATGAGACACTATAATTGACATTGTTGGTCATGCGGTTCACCCCTGTGCGGCGGGGCCGCCGCCCCGCCGTACAGGCCCCTCACCGCCACTCCACGAAAGGACAGGGGATCGCCCCCGACCGGCGCTGCTACGCCCCGCGCCTGGAAGCCGGCCTGAGCCTGACACTGCGGTTCAACCGGACGCACTGGGTGTTCCGGCAGGCCCAGGACGCCAGCACCGCCGAGGGCCTGCTGTCCGCTCCCGGACGCCGATGAGCGAGGCCCGCGGGTTCCGCCTCCCGCACAACTGGGGGTTCCCGCCCGGGCCATGGACGTCCGCAACGCGCTGCTGCCGTCGGCATCGAGGCAGTACCCCGGACTTCGACGCGGAGATCCGGGCGGCCCGCACCCGTAGCCGGCACCCGCGCACCGCGTGAGGCGACGGCCTGCGCCCCACCTCCCCGGCCGGGTCCGCATCGGCCGCACCCAGACGCCGAACCGCGCCCGCTGACCGGCCGGCTCCTTCCCCGACCCCATGAAGAACATTGCGATCCAGGAGGACACGTGGCTCACAACGACCCGAGCACCACAGGACAGGACCGGACCGGCCCAGACGTACACCGCCGGGCACTCGATGCCGCTGCCCGAATCGTCGAGCAGTCCGCCCAGCTGGAACAGGCCTGGTTGAGCGGACCGGCAATGGCCACCGCCACGGGACGCGCCGAACCCGTCCTCGACCCGCGGAACCTCAACCGGCTCATGAACGCCCCCGGGTACCAGGTGCTGCGCTCCCGCCTCAAGGCGCCCAGCGCCGACGGCGCATGGTGCGCGGACGAACCCCTCGCCCTCAACCGGGCCCGCGCCCGCCGCCTGGTCGAAGCCTGGATCGGCCCCATGAACGCGCTTCTCCTGCACGCCCCGGACGACCGGCTCTACGTCGTTACCGACCGGGCCCAGACCGAGCTGATCCCCAGCGCGGTCGAACCCCCGCACACCGAGGGGGACGTCCTGTGCGCCGCGCTCCACGTCTACGGCCTGCCGGCACACGAGGACGGCGAGGGCGGCGTTACCTGGTTGGCGGTACCTCAGAACTCGGCGACCGCCGCGAGGGACGTCTACAAGGGAGCGCACTTCCGGATCTCCTGCGGAGAGCACACGGACCGAGTCGCTTCTGCCCACGACGACGTTTGGGGCGCCTCCCTGTACAACTCCGACGGCGAGCACATCGAGACTCTCGACGCCTCACCGCCCGGTTCATCTCTCGCCGAGGACTCTGCCCGCTGTGCTCGCGCCGTGGCCGAGCGCATCACCGGCTGACCTTTCGCGCACGGCCCGAGGTGAGGCAGGCACCTTGCCTGCCCGGCCTCCGCCCCGACGCTCTCTAGGCAGCCACCTACAGGATTCCGCGTTTCCTCAGGTCAGAGGGCATCTAGCCCCCACACCGGAACACACTATTATTTTAATTTAAGCGAGGGGATGACACACCAACCGCCCCAATTCGCCAGTCAGGCAAGGAGAAGGAGAGCCCCATGGCCACCACCGTCTCGACCCAGCCCACCGAACCCGTCACGCATGAGGAGGAAGACGCGCCGCAGATCGTTCTGCTCGACCCGGCGCAGGTGGTGCGTGATGAACAGAACGCCCGCGAGACCGACACCGAGCCGGACGACGAGCTGATCGCCTCCGTCAAGGAGATCGGTGTCGAGGAGACCATCAGTGTCCGGCCCCGGCCCGACGGCACGTACGGCGCTTTCAAGGGCTGGCGGCGAGCACAGGCTCAGAAGATCGCCAACACCACCGCAGAGCAGGACGGCCGCCCGGTACGCAGCATCAAGGCGCATGTGCGGAAGGACCTGGTCGGCCGCGACGGCTGGACCCGGTTCCTGTCCCTGGTCGAGAACAAGCACCGCGAGGGGATGAGCGAGCGCGACATCCTGAGGTCGCAGGAGCTGTCTCTGATCGCCATGAGCGACATTGAGCGGAAGCAGGCCACCAAGGCCCTCGGCGTCAGCCGCAACGCCGTCCGGCAGGCCAAGACGGCGCAGAGGCTCGATGACGCCACCCTCCGCCGGGCCACGGCCGGAGGCATGGACCTGGAGCAGACCGCCCAACTCGCCGAGGTCGAGCATGTCTCCGGCGCGGAGCGCCGTCTGCTGCGCGCGCTGGAACGCGACCACGAGGAGGGCAACGGCGGGCGCGGCCACTGGGACCAGGAGTTGGCACTGCTCAAGGCCGAGCAGGCCGACGAGGCCACCCGGACCAAGGCGGTGGAAGACCTCAAGAAGGCCAAGATCCCGTTGCTGGGACGGCCGGGGTGGGGGCAGAAGGATCTGTCCAAGCCGCTGGCCGAGCTGACCACCGGGCTGGGCAATCCGCTCACCGAGGACAACCACAAGAACTGCCCCGGCCACAGCGCCCGGCTCAACGACGAGCACCAGCCCGTGTGGCACTGCTTGGACCCTGCCGCGCACGGCCACAAGGTCCGCCCGCAGCCGAAGAAGCCCAGGACCAAGGAGGACGAGGCCAGGGCCGAGGAGCGCCGCAAGGTCATCGCATGCAACCGGGCCTGGAAAGCGGCCGCCGGTCCCCGTCAGGACTTCGTCGCCCGGCTCGTGCGCCAGAAGACCCTGCCGGATGCGGCCCGCGTCTTCGCGCAGGAGGTCGTGCTCACACTCCCGTACTTCTACAGCTCCTGGACCGACAAACATGAGTCCGAGACCGTCGCCCGCTTCCTGGGCATCAAGGAGCCCGAGCACGCGGACCTGGCGGAGACAGCGGCGCAGCTGCCCAAGGCACGCGTCGTCAACGCGCTGTTCGCGCACGTCGCCGCCGCCTGCGAGTACGACATCCGCGAGCCCAAGACCTGGTCGTACCTCACCCCGACGCAGGCCCGCTACCTGCTGCTGCTCGAAGCGCTCGGCCAGGACGACAACGGCAGCTACCGACTGTCCGAGGTCGAGAACCAGGCGGTTTCCCGCCACCGGCCCGACAGCGCCGCCTGACCGGACCTCCCCAGCACACCCCGGCCGGGCACACCGCGCCCGGCCGGTTCCCCACCCCCGCGCCGCAGAGAGGCGGCCCCAGCATGACCGTCACCGTCAGCTGCCCCGCCCGCGGACCGTCAACTCCCCCTTTCCCCGAGGCCTCTTCCTGGCATCGGGCCCTCACGAAAGCGACGTGTCACCGCCATGTCCACCCCTCCACAAGCCTCCCGGGAAGGACCGCAGGCCCCGGTGCTGGTGATCAGCGACAGCACCGACGACGATCCGGTCGGCCTGCGGTCAAGCCCGGTCCCCCGCCTGCTCCTGCCATCGGCGTTGTTCAGCGCCGAGGAGTACCAGCGCGCTCCGCTCGTGCTCCTGGACGACCGCAGCTACACCGACTTCACGCTCCGCCACATGCCGCGCCACAGTGGGCTCGTCGTCGTCCTGGTCGACCCCGACGACGGCTCCATCTACCCCCGGGCCGCCGCCATCGGCGCAGAGGCCGTCATCCGGGCCGGAGACAACCTCAGTTGGCTGCATCTGCGCCTGCACGACGCGACCGGCTGCCGCTACGCCCACTGGGAAGAGCTCCTGGCCGGCGGCCCCGCCGCCCCTCCCCCGCCAGCCGGCAGCTGACGTCCGCCAGCCGGGACCCGTGTCACGCCCCCGACCCGAAGGAACTCCCCCATGCACGCGATCCCCCAGCGCTGTGCCCACCGGCCGCTGTCGGGCGGGCTGGTGGTGCCGTACGTGACCCTGATCCACGACGGCCACGCGGCCTTCGGCGTCCTCGACGCCGACAAGACCATCAACGCCTTCCGACGACGCCTGTGCCAGATCTGCGAACACCCTCTCGACGAGCGGTGCTTCCTGCTGGTGCGCCCGGCCGACGCCGTCAAGGGCCGCTCCCCGGAACCCGCGCTGCACCCCGAGTGCCTGCCGTACACCGCCGACCATTGCCCGATGCTGAACGGCACCCTCACGCACTACCGCCGCAGCCCGGTGCTGGTCAGCCACCCGGCCGGACGGCCGTGTTCCGATCCGTCCTGCCTGTGCCTGTCCCGCAGGAGGGACGAGGGGCACGCCGCCCGCAGCGGCAGCCCCGCCGACCGGTACGAGGCCTGGATGATCCACACCCAGAACTACCAGCTGGTCTCGCTGCCCGAGCGGCCCGATGTGCCCTCCGGCATCAGCCTCGACGTGCCCGTCCTGCGCCGACGCGTGCTGCGCACCGCAACCCTCACCCCCGACCAGCAACACCTGACGGACCTCTTCAACAGCCTCATGAACGGGGCCTGACCGCCCCGTTCACACGGAAGGAAAACCGCCATGCCGATCACACCGGACCCGGCCACCCCCGCAGGCAAGGCCATCTTCGACCTGGCCGACCTGATGGACAGCCTCCACGAACGGACAGGTGAATGGCCGGGGGCGGACACCGTCAGCCTCATCGAAGAGTGGCTGAGCCGCTTCAGCTTCGCTGTCCCTGAGAGCCCCACCGCGCAGCAGGCGGGGCGAGCGTGGGTACTGCGCCGATGGGACCTGGGCACCGAAGCCGTGACCCTCTGGTCCGACGAAGCCTCCGCCCTCACCTCGCTCGCGCAGGAGGTACGCCGCTCCTGGGACGATGTGGCGGGAACCGAAGGCTTCCCGTTCCGGCCTCCGGCCGACGACCAGGCGGTCGTGGACCTCTACTACGGCCCGGACCAGAGCCGCGGGGACGAGGGCTTCATGCTCTACCCCGCCGGCATCTCCCGTTACGCGCCCGCTGGCGCCAGCCTCAGCCTCTCGGACGACGAGGACTGCGCGCGGGCGAACAGCTCGGCCGTCTTCCACCCGCAGGCGAACCCCGACGACGAAGGACTGCCCTGCATCGAGATCGCGGGCATCCTCGTGTTCGCCTACCTCGACGCCGACCGCGGGGCCGTACGGGTCTCCGTCCATCTGGACACCACCGACGAACAGTTGGTCCGGTCCGACAGCACGGTGCCGCTGCTGGTGGAGATCGAGGACGCCACGGTGTTCGACAACCTCACCCCGCCGCCGGCCCCGGCGCAGCCGACGGGGCGGAAGGCGCGCTTCCGGCACCTCGCCCGCCGTACCGCACTCTCCGGCTGCGGGAACTGCCAACAGGGGGATTAACCATCCCTCTAAAGACACTATTATTTTAACTAGGAGGTGTCCGCATGGCCCCGTCCGTCACGCACGTGACCGGCACCGTCACCGGTGGCGTGGAAGTCCGCTTCACGACAGACGGCATCGCCGTCTGCCGGTTCCGCCTCACCGAGACCCCCACGCAGTGGGATGCCACCACGCAGAAGTGGCGGGACCTGGAGCCGATCCCCTACATCTGCACCGCCTGGCGGAACCTGGCCAGCAACGCCGCCGAATCGCTCGTCGACGGGGTCAGCGTCCTGGTCAAGGGACGCATCACCGGCGTCAAGGACGACTCCCTCTACCTGAGCATCGACGACCTCGGCATCAGCCTGCGCAGGCGCATCGCCTACACCGAGACCAGCCTGCCCAGCCCGATCGCCGCCCGCCCTCTCACCGCTCCCCCGGTCGCCCCTCCTCCGGCGTCTCAGCCCGCCGCTGCATCCCGACCGGCCACCCGGCGACCGGGCAGCCCACCCGCCTGGTGGGAGCAGCAGCGGTCCGCCCACTGGTCCTAGCCCGGCCACTGAACCGCAGCCGCCGACGGCACCCTTCCCGTCGGCCGCTGACCACTTCCCCCTTCGCCCGCCCAAAGGACGTCCCGTGCGCGCACTGATGCCCTCAGCTCCTGCTCCTCCACCGTGCCGCCGTGCTGTACCTGGCCACGCCGTCCGGAGCTGACGTACGGGTCGTCATGCAGGCCGGACTCCTGGCCTGCATGACGACCCCGGCCCAGGGCAACGTGATCCCGCCCGGAACCCGGTACGCGTGCGACAACGGCAAGTTCGGCAAGGGCTGGCCCGGCGAGCAGGCCTGGGTGGCGTGGCTGACAGCGACCGTCGACCGCTACGGCCCCGACCTCTGCCTGTGGGCTGTAGCCCCCGACGTCCCGATGGACGCCGCGGCCACCCTCGCTCAGTCGCTGCCCTGGCTGCAGCCCATCCGCGCCCTGGGGATCCCGGCCGCGTTCGCCGCCCAGGACGGCAGCGAGCACGGCCTCATCCCCTGGGACTCCATCGACGTGCTGTTCCTCGCCGGCAGCACCGAGTGGAAGACCTCGCCGGCCGCCCACCGCCTGGCCATTGAAGCCCGGGAACGCGGCCTGGCCGTCCACATGGGCCGCGTCAACTCCCGCCATCGGCTGCGCATCGCCCAGGCCTTCGGCTGCGCCAGCTGCGACGGCACCTACCTCGCCTTCGGGCCCGACACCAACCTCCCCCAGCTCCTGGCCTGGATGAACGAACTCCACACCACCCCAACGCTGTTCGGAGACGAAGCATGACAACCCGTCTGCGCCATATCGGCGCCGCGATCATGGGCATCCTCAACCCCATCCCCTCCACCGTGCCCTCCCCGATGACCGAGGAGGAAGGCGCCTGGGTCCGCGCGCACGCCTGGACCAGGGGACTCCGCAAGATCGAAGACGCCTACCCCCACGGCTTCCACCGCTGGTGCTCCTGCGAACGCGGCATCTGCACCGGCTGCACCTCCGGGCACCACGACCGGTGCGTCAGCGCCCGCGGCCCCCGCGTCGACGAGCACGCCAACACGATTACCAACGCCCACGGGTTCGTCGTCGCCGTGATCCGATACGGACCGGGCCAGCGGCCCTGCCGGTGGCTCTGCCCCTGCCCTCACCCGACGGCCGCCGAGGAGACCGCCGACACGGTCACACCCGAGAAACCCCCAGCATGGTTCCAGTCGTTGTTCGTGCTCGGCCTGCACCCTGGCCAACCACCGCGATCTGCTGCTGATGGCCGGGCGCCGGCCCCGGCTCGCCGAACTGTGCGCGCTGGTCGAACGTGTCCGCCAGGTGCCGTTCAACCCGAACATCACCATGGCCGAGCTCATCGCGCTGTCCCGCCGGCGCGATGCCCCGAACCCGGGCATCGAGGTTGAGGAGACCGCAGACTTCGAGCGGATGGAACGCGACGTCCACGCCGCCCTGCACAAGCCGCCCACGTGGGACTCCAAGGCCCGCACCGGGCCGGGCGAGATCCTGCACAGCGCCGCCGGGTGCGACGGCTGCCACTGACCACCACACCGCCCCCCTTACGGGGGATACTTCTCATGATGACGACTACCCAGCGCATCCTCGACCTCGCCGCGGCGGCAACGGCCAGCCACGGCGAGGATTTGGTGCTGCTCCTGGACGAGGCGAACGAGCTGTACCAGCAAGGCCTGCAGGATCTGCACCGGGAGGTGGCCGCACGCCTCGGCGGACTGGCCACCGCGGACCTGATACTCGCCGCGGACACGGCCGGCATGCCCTGCGATGCCTCCCAGGACCGCGACGAGGTAACCCTGCTGCTGACCCTGGCCGAGTGGGAGATGACGCCGGCCTCCCTGGCCTACACGGAGATGGCCGCGGACGCCGCGCGCCGCGGCGTCTGCCTGATCCCAGAAGAGTAAGCCGGGCGGCGCCGTCAACGCCGCCACCCGCGTGCAACCTGGAGCCGCACGCTGGACCTACAACCGAAACTCCTGCCATTATTTGCGTTGCAAGCCGGGCTGTCCGGCTCGCCGCTGACAGGACGGACGGTTCTGCCATGACCTCGCGCCGTGAGCCCCGGCTGGCCGACGCTGCCGAGATCGCGGCTGAACAAGGACTGACACCCGCCCGGATCACCGGCCTCTACACCGGGCGCGCAAAGAACGCGGCCGGCGAGGTATTCCCCGAGCCAGTCGACATGCGCGGCCGCGCCCGCCTGTGGGACCACGCGGAAGTCACCAAGTGGTTCGCCCGCCGGGCGCCGGCACGGCTCGCCGAACACGCACCGCCCTCCCTCGACCCGCAGACACTGCTGAACGCGGCAGAGGCCTCGAGGTACCTCGGCTACAAGAACGCCAACCAGGTCACCACCTTCGTGCGCGACCACCCCGGCTACTTCCCCGAACCGGACGTCGTCGAAGACAAGGGCACGGCCGAGAACCCCTACCGCCGGCAGCTGTGGAAAGTGGCGACCCTGCAGGCGTGGATGGCCACCCGGCCCGGCCGCGGAAGACGAGCCGGAGCCAAGGCGGCACCGCCTCTGCCCGACGTTCCCGCCGACGGCGATCCCGACGAACTGCTGGGAGCGAGCCAGGCTGCGGCCCTGCTGGGATACAAGAGCATCAACTCCTTCTCCAGCGCCCTCTCCCAGGGCAACCTTCCGCTGCTCAAAGAGACAGACGGCGTTGCCGAGAATGCCGGGCGCCAGAACGGGCGCCGACGGTGGACCCGCCGGCGCATCCTCCAACAGGCCGCCCAGCGGTCCAAGCGGTAATACCCCGGTGGTGAGCGGACACCAGCGCACCACTCCATGAACGCGGCGCCCGGTTTTGGGAGTTGGTCCCTTGCGGGCCGGGGGTCGCACGATGGCCGGCACGGCGTGGTTCGCCACCACGCCCCGCAGCAGCAGATGCTGCTGCGGACCGGCCATCGCCTGTCCCCTGACCGCCCCGACCACGACCCCGACCACGACGTCGTTCTTGGGTCGTGACCTTGGTCGGGGGCTCGTGGTCGGGGGCACGGTCGGGGCCTGAGGGTTGTCTCCGCTCTATGACCCGTCCCACTTCAGATGTCCCGGCCGCCGAGCAGGCCCCCAGCCCTTGCGAACCCTTGCGCCTGCAGGTCCTGACCGCGCTCGCCCTGCACCGGATGGCCACGACCGGCCAGCTGCGCCAGATGCTGCGGCCGGACGGCTCCCGCCAGCTGCTCTCCCGCGTACTGAACAAACTGCGCTCCACAGGCCTCATCGACCACACCCCGCTTCAGGACCCGGACCGCTCCCGCACCCACGCCTGGTACCTCACACCTGAGGGCGCGCGCCTGACCCGCGATCTCCCCGCCCTGCGGGGGCGGCCGCCGTACCCGATCACCTCGACTACCGCAGCATCGCTGAAGACTCCCCACACGCTGACCGTCACACGGTGCCACCTGCCATTTGCGGCAGACGCCCGCCGACTCGGGCATGAACACGGCCCCTGGGACTGGACTCCCGAGGTGTCCCACCCCATCGGCGAGGGAGACAGACTCGTGGCCGACGCCGTCATGCACTACACCGTCGTCTCCGACAACCACAGGCGGAAACTGCGCGCCTTCGTAGAGGTCGACCGCACCACGATGAGCAGCGAGCGCCTGGCCACGAAATTGATCGACTATGCCAGGTTGTTCCACTACGAAGCCCAGCCCATCGGCCGCCGCCGCCCCCTCTCCACCGGCCCAGCCTGGCTCCGCTGGTATCCCGTCTACCCCCGCCTGCTGTTCATCCTCACCGGCGCCTCCCCCACCAGGCTGAAAGCCAGAATCAGCGACCTGCAGGCCATGGTCACCCAGCACCCACTCGTAGCCACCCTCGCCCGAGAAGTCCAGCTCGGAGCCGCCATCCTGGAAGACATCGAGAAGCACGGTCCCAGCGGGTCCGTCTGGACACCACTGACCGGGGGCGAGCTTCGCCCGTGGACCGACCTGTAAGCACGCGGCCCAGAGTGAGAACGAGTGGACGGCGCCCCGGACTCCGGTCCGCGGAGCCGTGTCGTTCGGCCACATCGTCGACGAGCGATGCAAGGGGCAGCACGATCGACGGGCGAGGGACCGGCGTGGCGTGATCCCCCTTTGAGAGCCCGGACGTACGCTCCGTCCACGGAGCAGTCGTCCAGGTCCAGCACACCGGCGCGACGAAGCTCGGTCAGCAAGGCGACGTGCAGGCAAGGCCAGAGACCAGGCTCAGTCCAGTCCCGCAGTCGGCGCCAGGCTGTACCGCCGGAACAACCCCAGGTCTCCGCGGGGGCATCACGCCACGAGACACCAGTCCGCAGCGCGTACAAAACGCCAACGAGCGCCGCCCGGTCGGGAATCCGCAGCCGCCCCGGCAGGCGGTGGCCGTTCGGGGACGGGCGGCAGTAGCGGAACCACCCGCTCCCACAGCTCGTCAGGAACAAGATCAGCACGCACCCAGACACTGCCGATCAAGATCATCGAATACGAGACCCGCAGCTCGACTCGTCCTGAAATGATCTGTCAGTCGGTACGCCCTCTCGCGCACTGCTCACGGAACTGGCGCGGGGAGAGGCCATAGGCGCTGCGGAATGCCTGGCTGAAGTGCGCGGGACTGGTGAACGCCCAGCGGGCCGCGATCGCATGGATCGCACGGTTGGCCAGCAGGGGGTCGGCGAGGTCGCGTCTGCACTGTTCCAGGCGGAGTTCGCGGATCCAGTCGGCGACGGTGTGCCCGTCCTGCTGGAACAGCTTGTGCAGGTAGCGCAGGGAGATGTGGTGGGCAGCAGCGATCGCGCCCGGAGTCAGGCGCGCATCGTCCAGGTTGTCTCTGATGAAGGCACGGATCTGGGCCGTCATGGCGCGCTGCCTGGTGTGCGGGGCGACCGTTGCCCGTGAGTCCAGTGCGTCAGCCAGTGCTGCGGCCAGCACGTCCAGTATCAGGGTGGAAAGCCTTTGGGTCTGCGACGGGTTGAGGTCGGGCAACTGCCGGGCAAGTTGCATCAGGAACTGAGACGACAGCGCGCCGATGCCCTGGTCACCCGGGATACGTACGGCACTGAGCCGCCGTAGATCCCGGTCCGGCAGTGGTAACGAGGAACGCGGGAAGCGGAGTAGCACGAGCCGCTGCCTGCCCGGGATGTCCGGCGCGAACTCTGAGAGGTACGGGCGCGAGGTGTCGAACAGGATCAGGTCGCCGACTCCGAACTCCGAGCACTGGCGGTCCTGAGTGATCATCCCGCGGCCGCGCACAATACAGCCCACCTTGAGTACTTCCGGATCGGCCTGGCGAATCAGCTTGGGCGTGCGATGGACCGCATGCGCCATGGTGGTCATCAGCGTTGCCTGCATGGCACCGAACCCACAGATGCCGACCTGAGCTTTGAAATCGCTCTCCCCGTGCGGGCCGCAGCGCAGGTCGTAAGGGACCCACAGCTTCGAACTCACCTCACGCCAGAAGGCGAACCCCTCCCCAGCCGAGACATCCGACGTACTCAATACGTCCATGACTTGCCATGGTGGTGCCACCCAGGACTCCGCCGCAAGCCGTCCCACCGACAAGCCACGCCCTCATCAAGCTGGCACACCGTCATGGAGGGGGCTGCAGCCCGAGTCCATCGGCGACGTCGTCACCCGCGTTGACGAATGCGCCGGGATCGAGATCCGATTCCCTGGCCACAGCCCCCGCCGCGGCCTGGCCACGTCCTCGCGCCTCAAGGGTCACGACCAGGTCGTCATCGCCAAGCAAGGCGGCTGGGCCCCGCACTCCAAGGTGCGTGCCGGCTACCTTGAAGTCGTCGACCAGTGGGAGGACAACGCCCTGCTCGGCGTGCTGTAGGTCGTGCTCAGCCTGCGCTGGCCGACGGACGTCTTTGACCGGCGGCGGTGACGTCGACGCAGATGAGTCGGAAGCCGGTGTGACCGTCTACGACGTTGCCGACCGGATACTTCATTTACCAGTCGCCGAAGCCGACGCAGCCGCTAGAACTGTTTAAACACGTCGTCAGGAGGCTTCTTGGCATACCAGGAAGCGACGGCAGACGGATGCGCTTCGTCGTGGCACATACCCGTAAGTCGGCCCTGGAAGTCGAAGCGTCCCGAGTACCGTCCCCGGGCTCCATTGTCCCACACGATCAAGAAGACGCATTCGCTGTCACTAGTCCAGGCGTCGTTGATACGGCCGTTGCCGCTGTGTACTTCTCGGGCCGTGTTGTAACCGATATCGAAGCGGCCACCCGACTGCTGGGATCGGACGTCCATGCTCACCACATGTCCGCTGCTCTGGACTATTTCCCATCCACCCTTGACGTTGAAAGGCATGCTCCGCCTCCTCGCCTCCTCCGACGGGGTCTCCGTGGCGAAGTGCGACTACCTCCCTGTTCTTTGCCTCCCCGCCCACAGGGATCTGCGTCCGAATCCTTACGCCGCTCGGTCATCGCACTCGGTTGGCCACCAGGCACTGAATGGTGCTCCGGTTCGCCGCGCCAGCCGTGTAACTGCCATCTTCGCTGGCTTGTTGCATCGGCCGACGTGGCTTGGCGGAGTCACACCAGTTGCCCAAACAGGTCGTTGGCGCCCCTCTTAGCGAACCAGGAAGCGACGGCAGACGGATGCGCTTCGTCGTGGCACACACCCGTAAGCCGGCCCTGGAAGTCGAAATGTCCGGAGTACCGTCCCCGGGCTCCGTTCGACCAGGAAATCAAGAAGACGACTTCGCCGTCACTGGCCCTGGCGTCGCTGATCGTGCCAGTGCCGCTGTAGTGTTCTTGGGCAGTCGCGCCGTCGAACGAGCCATCCGGATCCTCGGCGGGAACAAGCATGTTCACTGTGTGCCCGCTGGTCTGGATTACCTGCCACTGACCTCTGACGTCGTAAGGCATGATTCGCCTCCTGCCACTTTTGGGAATTCTGGAACCGGGTATCAAATGCTGCTGCTCGGCCGCCCCTCTTCTTCACGCTACTCCCTACGCCATGCATGCGCAGCCTGGGCCGGAGTGTCATACATCAAGGCTGCTATTCCAGTTGCCAGGAGCCTGCGTTCTTGGCAACTGAGCATTCTCAACAGCTCGTTCAACGTGCAACCACCATTGCCGCAGACACGGCGGTATCGCCGTCACGGCGACCTCGCCCATCCCCAGGTTCGCGATCTCCTCCACCCGCTCCAGCGACTTGCGTTTTGAACGCCGTCCCGGACACCCGTGCTCGGTGCAGATCACCCAGCTGGCTTCTCCGCGGCCGCAACCGCTCGCATGTCCGGAGTCCATGAAGGCCTGCGCGGAGAGAACCTCTTCGGCCAGGTCACGGGCCGAGGTAGTGCGCTCGGGGACGGGCTGGCTGCTGAGCTCGTCAATCCGGGTGCTGACGCACGTCCGTCCCGGTGAGCCTGTCGTCGTCGGCGTCGGATCGTGCATGACGAGTCGGTCACCGCGCTGGTGGGGGTCTACAGCGGACGCATCAACAAGAGTTCCGACCTGGGCAAGGTGTGGACGGTCGACGCCCTCTTCAAGCTCGTGCCCGAGGTCGCCTCGCGAGGCTGGGAGCCAGCCCTTCCCCTTGGCTGATCGCCCCGATGCGGAACGGCGCCCAGCCCCTCCCCCTCCCGGCATCGGATTCGGCGTCGACGGGCGTTATGCGGGCAGGCTTCTGCGGGCGAGCCATTCGCGGGCAGACAGTGAGCCGGCTTGAGCGGCAGCGCGGTTCAGCCGTTCGGCGTCCTGGAGGTGGCCCTTGGCAAATCTGAGGTGGGCCAGGCCGTGCAGGGCGTGGCTGTTGCCGCGGGCCGCGGCGGCGTGTGCCAGGTCCTCGGCGTGCCCGGGGTCGCCTTGCCCGTCACAGTGCCAGGACATCCATTCCAGCGCCAAGGGGTGCTCGACCGCGGCAGCAGCTCGAAAGAAGCACAGCGCGGCGGCGTGATCCCGATGGTCTGAGCGCTCGCGTGCGTGGGTGACGAGGACTTCGGCATGACCATGGTCAGTGATGGTCTTGCACAGTCTCGCCGCGTCGGTGACTTCTCCGGCAGCAACACGCAACTGGGCCAGGGCGAGAAGGGCGGCGGGGCTACCGTGCTGTGTGAGGGCGGCGTGCGCCAGCTGTTCCGCGGTGATCCGGTCGCCCTGGACTTCGTAGTGCTGGGCGAGCCACCGAGCAGCCGACGGGTCGCCATGGTCAGCGGCCCAGGAGTAGACGCGTGTCGCATCGCGACGCATGCCCAGACTCAGCAGATGGTGGGCTAGGCGACGGTGACCTTGCCGGTCACCGCTGACGGCGAACGCCCGGCGGGCCAGGCGTTCGCCGTCCCCGTATTGTCCGGACAGGCCCATAGCTGCCGCGAGTTCGCCGAGCAGCAGACCGGAGAGATAGCGCTCTTCGATGAGTTCTTCCGCACGTCGGAACTGTCCGAGGGCGATGAGGCGGCGGATGAACCACGGGAGCACGGAGGCGTCACCGTCCAAGGCTGCCCGCAGGTAGAGCGCCTCGCAGTCTGCTTGGTAGGTGCGTGCAGCTTCCGCGAGTTCCCGCAGGTCAGCGTTCGTGCGGGAGTGAGTCGCGGCCGCGTCCCACAGGGAGGGGGCAGGAGTTTTCCTTTTCCTGCTGGTCCGACCTTTCTCGTGAAGGATGTCAGCCAACTGGTACAGCGGGCTGTCCGGGGATGGCTCACCCGGACGGGGCCGGTGCTGTGTGAGCGGCCCCGGCAGATTACGGCGCGGCTTGAGGAGCTCGGCCAGGCTGGAGGTGAACCAGCCGTCGTCCAGCGTGTGCCATGTGGCCTCGTCGATATAGCCCGTGGCTGCGGTCCGTAGGAACTCTTCGGTCAGCAGCGGTCCGTGTCCGCATCGGCGTGCGTCCATGGCGGCATGAAGGATGGCACGAGCAGCCCCATCGGACTGTTCGTATCGGCGCACCAGGTGCGGGGCGCCGGCCAGGAACTGAGTGATGCGTCCGCTGGCGGTACGACTTCGAGCAAGTCTCAGGCGCGGGTCAGAGGCGACGAGCCCCGCAGCATCGGCCAGCTCTCCAGCACTGAATGCGGAAGGCATCGCGATGGTCAGGGCAAGATCGGCCAGCTGATGCACAGCGCCCATCCCGTCGTACAGTTCGTTCCCCTCCCCCACGTCGTCCGCCAGACGATTCCAGTACGTCGGCCACATGGTGCCCAGGACCAGGACAGGGCCGCGCCGGCTGTCCGTCAAAAGGGCCTGGAGTGCCGATGAGACCTGGGCCGTGGAGTCCTTCACCAGGAAATACAACTGGGCTTCGTTCAACCACAGCACGGTGCGCGGCTCCAGCACATCATCCTGCAAGGCACGCAGGAGAGCCGCGGGCCGGTCCGGAGCCAGCGGATGCACAATCCGCCAAGAGGGGAGTTCGGCCCGCACCGCTTCCCAGCAGGCCCGTGTCTTTCCGGTGGAGGAACCACCCACCACCATCACCAGCCGGCTGCCGTTCGCCGATTCAGCCACCATGCGCCGCAGCCGCCCGTCCACGCCATCAGGGCGGGCAATGTAGGGAGGAAGCGCAGCGAGCGCGCCGGATCCGGCATCTGCATCAACAGCAGGATGTACTTCAAAGCGCAGGGCATCGGAGGGCTTCAACTCCCCGATCACATCAGACCGGATGGAAGCTCCGGTGTGAGCGGTCAGGGCCTGCACCTGGGCTGCCTGGGTGGACCATTCCGCCCCGGGCCGTTCAGCACGTTGACCGACCACTGCAGCAGACCGGGCTGGCGGATCACCGCGAAGCGCGACACCCCGCGCACGGAGCCGGTTACGCAGCATGGCAGCGTCAATCGCACCGCCCCGTGGCCCCCACTCCTGAGCAATCTCCTCGACCATCCGGAACACTCCGGCGGCGTCTACCCCAGAGTCCGCGTGCAGCACCCGTTCCGCCAGCGCGGCGCACAGACCTGGAAAGCGAGGACTGATCTGCTCAGTGGGCTCGATCTGGACGACAAGACGGCGAGCAATCCGGTAGGCGCTGCGGTGCACAACCTCCTGCTCAGGAATGTTGCCGTGGGACTCTGCGAGGAGATCACCCACGGTCTGCGTCAGGTGCTTCCACACCCGGTGGTAGGACTGGCCCAGGCGGGGCATCTCTTGCAGAAAGTCCGCCACACTCTTCTGTGCGGCAGCCGACGCAGCCAGATCTCGCAACGCCTCCAGGCCCGTTGCAGGGCCGGAGGCGGTCAAGCCGAGCCGGTGCCGGTCAGCGTCGATCTCGTCGCCGAAGGACTCCAGGCCGGCCAAGCACTGCTGCATCGTCTTGCGCCACGGGCCACTACTGGAGACAACCTCAAGCGTGCGCTTGACCTGCCGCTGCACGGCCAGCTCGTAGGAGCCCTGGCTGTTGAGGACCACGACATCGTCCAGCGGGAACTCGTTGGCCTTCTGCAAGAAGACCGCGTCCGGTACTACATCGAGACCGGGAACCTGTACACCGCACAGCAGACCGACGAGATCCAGTGCCGCAACCCGATACTCATAGATCGTGCCGCCCCCACCCGAACCAATCGAGGAAGCCCCCCTGCTCAACCGCTCACTCCTCGCTCAGACAGACCACCCATCTTCCAGGATCGCGGAAGGCTGAACCGCTCCGGGTGATGGAGGCTCCGGGCTGCCCCGAGTTGGGTGGAGTCGAGTTACTGGGTTTCAAGCTACTGGCGGGGTGCGGAGTTCGTACTCCACCGGGCTGAGCATGCCCAGCGCTGAGTGCCTGCGCTGTCGGTTGTGGAAGATTTCCAGGTACTCAAAGAGCGTGGTGGACAGTTCCAGACGCGTCCGCCACCGTCTGCGGTTGAGCAGTTCGACCTGGACCCGGGCCCAGAAGGGCTCCAGCATCGCGTTGTCCACGCAGTCCCCGATGGAGCCCATCGAGGGCATCAGGCCGGAGGCCTCGCTCATTGCGCTTCACGGGATCCAGGACCAACTCGATGACGCTCGGTCAGCACCCTTTGATTTTGCGCACGTTCGCCCAGTTCTCTCCGTAGAGTTTCCGTGACGGTGCGGCAGGTGTGAGAGCGGAATCCCTGAGGTAGTAGATCCTGGCCCGCGTACCGGGGGTCTGATTGTTGTCCCACGAGCCTTCCCCGTTCCACGGGATGAACTTCTCCACACCACAAGCCCACCACGCGATGCTGGCACCCTTGAAGTTCGTCTCCGAATAGGCGCAGAAGTACTCATAATCGGCGCCGTAGTTGCAGTGCACGTCGGTCGTCCCGAAAGTCCGGGGGCGCGCTTCGCCGGGCACGGGGACGGAGAGGGTGGCACCATGGAGGTCGACCTGGTTCGCCGAAATCTGAGTTCCGCCCGTCCGGGCCACATACCTGTCGACCTCCTCCTGGAGGGCTTCAGCCTGGGCGGAGGTCAGTCCCGCAGCACGCGCCTGGGAGAGGAAGCCCGACTGCGACGCCTGAGCCGAACCGCCTGTCAGACCAGGCACGAGCATGATGACGGCGGCACCAATGATGCTGAGAACCCACCGCTTTGCGGCCCTCGTCTGCCCTCCCCTGCGGAGCAGGCGGCGGGCAGAGTGCGCTTGCGTTCGCTGCGGCATGGCAGCCCCCTTCGAAAGGTCTCTCCTCGTCATTTCACCGCATGATGCCTGCCGCGGCCCGGCCCGGCATTACGCGTGAGCGCACAAGTCTTCAGTCTGCGTGCACTGTCTCCTGATGCCGTCGGTCAAGCGTGGAAATCGTTGGACAGAATCAACTCAGAGGTCGTCGACCAGGGTGTTTTCGGAACCTGGTGAACGGTATCTGGACTGTTTGGAACGCATAGGGCTCGGTGTCTTCAGGACACGGCACTATGCCAAAATCCAGCGCATGGCTGTTCGATACGCGTTCCCCCTGCGTCCTGGTGACCGTGTTGGTGTTACCCCTCCGGCGAGGGAGGTTGCGAAGTGGCTAGGGCGGCCGTCAGCGGCTCCACCGAGGCGAGCCGAATCGGCCCCACTTCTAGGGTGATTCGTGAAGATCAGGCGTCTTGGGGCGGCTCCGGAGGGCGGCCCGACTTGGGACCACCGGGCTGACGCATCAGTCGGCGGCCGTGCGAGGGCATCGGGCATCATGACCTTCATGCCGATGGAGACCGACGACTTGTCCGAGAACGACGCGACGGCCTGCGTTCCGGTCGCCGATGAGGCGACCGGCGAGATTCGGCTGCTGTCCGAGCGGTGCTCGACCTGCATCTTCCGGCCGGGCAACCCGTTCCGGGCCACGATGCCGGAACGGATCCGCAGCATGATCGCTGACGCTGTGGCGGACGAAGGGCATGTGACGTGTCACTCGACGCTGCCGGGCTCGGCGCCCGCAGGTGTCGAGCCGGCGATCTGCCGCGGGTTCGCGGACACGTATGGTGACCGATCGTTGGCCTTGCGGTTCGGGGACGCCCTGGGCCTCATCCGGGAGGTTTCCCCGCCCGCGTAAGGCGGTTGGTTACTTCATCCCGGCGTTCGCTTTGGTGCGGGCCAGGCGGTAGGACTCGGTGCCGGTCTCGATGAGGGTGGCGTTGAAGGTGAGCCGGTCCACGATGGCCGCGCAGAGCCGCGGATCAGTGAACGTCTTTGACCAGCCCGTGAACGCCTCGTTGGAGGCGATCGCGATGCTGTTCTTCTCCTCCCGCTCGGTCAGAACCTGGAAGAGCATCTCGGCGCCGCGGCGGTCGAGTTCGAGGTAGCCGAGTTCATCGATCTCAAGGAGGTCGACGCGTCCGTAGCGGGCGATGGTCTTGCCGAGCTGCTTGTCGTCGGCCGCCTCGACGAGCTCGTTCACCAGAGCGGCGGCGGTCGTGTAGCGGACGCGGTGGCCGGCCATGGCGGCCGCCGTGCCCAATGCGATGAGCAGGTGGGATTTGCCCGTGCCGGAGTCCCCGATCAAACACAAGGGATAGCCCTTGGCGATCCAGTCGCAGGAGGCGAGGCTGTGGATGACGGCCGGGTCGACGTTTGGGTTGGCCCTGTAGTCGAACTCGCGCAGGGACTTCTCGCGCGGGAAGTGGGCAGCCCGGATGCGGCGTTCGGCCCGGCGGCGGTCACGGTCCTCGCACTCGGCGAGCAGGAGCTCGGCGAGGAACCCGGCGTAGGAGAGCCCTTCGCGCTCGGCGCGGGCGATGGTGTCGGCGGCCTGGGCGCGCATGGTGGGCAGCCGGAGCATGCGGCAGGCGGTGTCGATCGCGGCGTCGGATGCCTGTGAAGTGAGCGCGTGGTGGGCGGTGGTCATAGCGACTCCTTGCGGTGAAGGTGCAGCAGTTCGTCCCACTGCTCCAGGCGGGGCAGAGGCCGGACGTCATCGGGCAGGGGCTTGGCCAGACGGCGCGAGGTGAGGTGGCTGACCTGCGGCAGCTGCGGGTCCATGGGCTCGGGATGTTCCGGTGCTGCTGGTGACGCCGTGACGGTGGGCGCCCGGCCGGCTGCCTGTGCGGCCTTGCGGGCCTCCAGCGCGACGACGTCCTCGCTGCAGTTGCCCAGCTTCACGGCGGCCCGAAGTCCGGCGATCACATCGGCGTGCTGCTGATGGCGGTGCAGGAGCAGCACCCTGACCAGGGCAGTGGTGCCGTCGTCCTCACCGCGCTGCTGCTTGGCCATGGCCCAGAAAGCCTCATGCGCGGCGGTGAAGGTGCCCTCCGCGCGGGCCTGGTGCAGGGCCTCGGAGCGGTCCAGTGCCCCGGGCTTGTGCAGCAGCACCTCCAGGTAGTGGTCCAGGAGCAGGTGCTCCAGGCCGCGGCCGGCAAGCCGGGCATGCCGGGCGATCTCGCGGCGGCCATCGAAGACGACGAGCGCGTCGCCGGTCAGGTGGACGGTGACCTTGCGGTCGATGAACCGGGCCGGGACGGAGTACGAGCACATCTTCACCGTGATCCGGCTGTAGCGGTCGACCCGCGGGTGGAAGGTCATCGCCGTCTCGAACGGATCGGCCGGCAGCGGCAGCAGGTGCGGTGCCTCCTGGGTGAAGTCCTGGCCGATCGTGCGGATCCGCGATCCGATGCGGCGGCCCGCCTCGCGTTCCTCGAACCGGACGAGCCGGAGGTTGAGTTCCTCCAGCGTCTGAACCTTCGGGACGGGGGTGAGGTAGTTGCGGCGGAAGTAGCCGACCTGTCCCTCCACTCCGCCCTTCTCATGGGCCCCGCGAAGTCCCGGCTCGCAGTAGAACGCGGTGAATCCGTAGAACTCGCGCAGCGCGGTCCACGTCGGGTTCTCCTCGCGCAGCCGGCTGCGGAAGACGACCTTGCGGACCGCCGGAGTGAGGTTGTCATAGCGCACCTGACCTGCCGGGACACCGCCCAGCACTCTCAGGGCGTGCACGTGGCCTTCGAAGAACGCCTGCTGACCGCAGGAACGGGAGATCCGGTGCACCGACCGCCCCGAGTAGGCCAGCCGGAACGCGAACAGGAAGCACTTCACCCGCTCGCCAGCGAGATCGACCCAGACCTCTCCGAAGTCGACCTCGGCATCGGCGCCGGGCACGTTGTGCCGGGTCAGATAGCCCTCGGCCGGCACTCCTTCCTCCGCGGCGATCGCCCGGCGGCGGGCGGTGACGAAGTCCCGCACCGTGGTGTACGGAAGCGTGACCCCGAACTCCACCTCCAGCCGCGTGCCGATCCGCTTGGCGGTGTGCCGCTGCTTGCGCGGTGCCTCCAGATCCGCCCGCAGCCACTCATCGACCGTCTTCTTATACGGCTCCATCCGCGGAGAGATCCGCACCGGACGCTTACGAGGATGCGCCACCGGCGAGGCCAACGCCTCCCGCACCAAACGCCGGTGCACTCCGTACTTCCGCGACAACGCCCGGATCGACAGCCCCAGCTGCCAGCTGTCCCGGCGAATCCGATCGAACAACTCCTGCTTGGACAAGGCCATCCGCAGCACCCACCCTCGGCGGACCACAACCACCGTTCCACCGCAAGGCCCAAGGTGGGGCCACTTCGCCTCGCCACCACCCCTCAGTGCTACCGAACGCTCCCGCCGGTGGAGCCGCTGACGGCCGCCCTAGCCACTCAAGCAGCCCACGCACCCCCGGGCGAAGTGCTCGGACGACGCAGGCTCACTCTCGATCAGCTTGTCGAGGCCCGCCGTCCTCCAACGGCCGACCACGCCAACGTCCCTTCCCCCCTCGCTCGCAGCATGCGTACGACCGCTGCTTGACCGTGAGGCAAGGGCCCGTGTCAGGTGTGGTGCAGGCCGAGCCGTTCGAGGAGGTAGCGGGGCTGCAGGCCGCGCTCGATCGACAGCAGGTAGGCGACCGGTGTGCCGGCGCGCAGGGCACGGCGCTGCTGGCGGGCGGTTCGGGTAAGGCCGGCGATGCCGAATGCTGCGCCAAGGGCGGTGCCGAGGGCGGGGGCGCCGGCCAGGACGCCTCCGGCGACGGAGCTGGCGACGGCGGGCAGTTCGAACTTGAGGTCCGCGGCGCTGAACGCGGTCTCGACGCCCCGTCCTCGCATGGCGCGGTGCAGGTCCTCGAGGGGGAGGGTGAAGCGGCGCTCCACCTCCATCCGGAGGTAGCGGTCGAGGGCTTCGGGTACGGTCACGTCCTCCAGTTCGCTCTGCAGGCTGGTGGCGGCTTCGTTGACGGCCGTGCTGAAGGCCTCGAACTCCGTTCGGTGCCGCAGGCGCAGCTCGATGATTTTCTTGACGAGGACGTCGGCCAGGTGGGCGGGTACGGCGATTTGGATGGCCAGCAGGCCCATCGCGCTGACGAGGTCCGGCATCGGGTGGCTGCGGGGTGGCTCAGCACCGAGCAGGGAGGCGACCTGGTCGGCGTCCCAGCCGTCGGAGAGCAGATGGGCCTGTTGCTGGTCGGTGGTGGGTGTGAGGCGGCCCTGGCGGGCCAGGGCTTCGACGAAAGCGCACTTGTACACCCAGGCCAGGGTGGTGTGCACGGCCAGCCAGGGACGGGGGTTGGCCCGGGTCGCGGGCAGGAAGGTGGGGACGGCGAGCTCGTTGTCGATCAATGCGGTGCGCAGCTCGTCACTGACCTCATCCCAGTGCAGGGCAGCAGCCCTGGCGGGGCCGAGGTCGTGGTGGCCGGACACCAGAAACGGCTCGGCCTGGGCAAAGGAAGAACCGCGGCGGGCCCAGTGCACACGCCCGTACTCGGCGTGGGGTGAGGTGGCATAGCCGTTCAGGCCGTATCGGCTGCGCAGCTCGGCGCCATGGCGCTGAGGACCTCAAGAAACATCGGCGCCACCGTGTGCGCGGTTGCGGCCGGCTCGATGGGCACGATGAAGTCGAGTTCATCTGCCAGCGCCCTGACCGTGCCGGAGTCGGCCACGGGATAATCACCAGAGATGACGCGGGCGAGCTTGGGCCAGTACAGAACTGCCGTCTTGAGCCACTCCTCGTTCCGGAAACGGATGTAGGGGTAGTACAGGCCGATCCGCTGCAGCATCGATTACCTCCTCCTGCCGGTCCCGCCCGTAGCCCCGTCCAGGCTGTCACTCCATCACGCATCCGCCGCCCATCCGAGCCCTCGCATCCGCCGATCAGGCGACACCACTCCCCAACAGGCCCGAGGCATGGCGCACGCAGGCACGGTGCCCACGCGCTCGTACCAAACGCTGCCCCGCGCACGCCTGTCGGGCTCAGAGTGGGGCGGGCCGGGCGGAGCCCCGGGGGGTGCCTCTATGTCTTTGGTCAAGCGAGGCGTGGGGTTCGGGGTTCGTAGAAGGTGCCGTCGCGGAGCATCGCGAAGAGCACGTTGATGCG